>JAYRNY010000030.1:0-3905 GCA_041911975.1 bacterium
GACCGCAATTCAGGAATACAACGTTGATTGACGCCGCTCAGTTTGCCGCCGTAGTCGCCGTAGCCTTCGGTTCGACCTTGGTTAGCTCAATGTGCGGTGGCGGCTCCAACATGATTTCTACACCTTTCTGGCTATTGGTGCCAAGAAAGGAACGCGCTTTGTCAAAAGTCTCTTCATCGCTATTGGCAGTGTGCTTGGGCTAAAACTGCTGCTCGGCTTTTAAGGGACAATTCCTAGGAGTTCATTGTAAAAGCAGTAAAGGAGGGCACATACAATTCGTCCCTAAGCTCCTTCTTCGTCTGACTTTGGCAGCGTGAACCAAAACACTGATCCTCGCTTTCCATCCTCGCACTTGTTATCTTCCACGCCAATACTGCCGCCATGCCGCTCTATAATTGCCTTAGAAATCGCCAGGCCCAAACCTGTTCCCTTGCGCTTGGCGGCATCTGCAGGATCGACTTGTTTAAAGCGTTCGAAAACCGCCTGCTTCAAATGGTCGGGCACTCCACGTCCTGTATCCCGCACTTCGATGCGAATGTTTTCCTTATCTTCAATTGCTTCTAACACTATCTTCGAGTCGCGCTCGGAAAATTTGATAGCGTTTGAAACAAGATTTACGAGCACCTGATTCAGACGATCTGCATCTGCCACAAACTCCAGATCTTTATTGGCGGTAGCAATAAGCTCGATGCTTTTATCCTTTGCGATTGGCTCGAGCATTCCGAAGACACCCTCTACAAGTCCCTCGACAGTTACAGGACCAAGATTGAGATCTAGTCTTCCAGATTCGACGCGTTCAATGTCAAGCAAGTCATTAACCATGCTCATCAATCTGTTTACGCTCGCATCCGCGCTCTTTAAACTTTCCATTCCGGACTCGGAAAGCTGGTTGTACTTGCCAGAGCGCAAAAGACTGAGAAATCCGGAAATGGAGGTAAGCGGAGTTCGCAAATCGTGACTGACCATGGCCACAAAGTCACGCTTCAAACGCTCCAACTCTTTGCGATAAGTAATATCGTGCAGCACGCAAATAGTCGACTTCTCCGCATCCGTCCAGTGCAACGACCAGAGAACATCGGCGACGGTTCCATCTTTGCGCAGCATGCGATTTTCCAGAGCCAATTCTCCTTTTTCCAAGATGTTCTTCTTGAGCGCGTCCAGCGTCTTATCCACGTCATCAACGTGCACATACTGCACCAGCCTAGCGCCGACCATCTCCTCCGGTACATAACCAAGCACTTTCGTCACCGCGGGATTGATGGCGGAAAACTTTCCGTCAGCATCAATTGAGCAGATCACATCGGCTGCATTTAGAAGAACTGCGCGCTCCTTTTGCGTTGCAGCAGCAAGCGCATTGGCCATTTTGCGAAAGACTCTGTCCAACCGTGCGATTTCATCACCGCCGGAAAGCGGCTCATTGAGCGGCTCACCAGATGCAAGGCGCATGGTGTTGTCGAGCAGAATGTCAAAACGGCGGGCAGTGCCGCGGTTGAAATAGAGCACCAGTCCGACTGCCGCAAGAACATTCAGCAAGGCTCCGGCAACTACCAGCCATTTGATTTGCTCTCTTGTAGCCGACTGAGCAAGCTTTTGCTTTTCTTGAATTTCCGACTGCCGCATCTGGATCTTATCGGCAAGAATATAGAGCTGGCTCATACATTTATTAAGTTGAGCATACGGACGCATGGAGCCGACCCGATCGCCCAGCTCCAGCCTGCGATGCCCTTCCACAAGGTTCTGGTTAGCCATGTTGTACAAAGAAACCATGCGCAACAAGCTATCTTCATCTTCCTTGTGCCCTTTGACCATACGAGAGATTCGTTCGGCGACGTGCGGAAACTCGTGGACGGAATCTTTATATTGAGTGAGAGAATCGCGAGAGCCGCTTATGTGATAGATGACTGTATTAGTGCCTGCACTTATGAGCAAACGCATGGCGCCGTTTATCTCATTTGAAATCTCCCGCGAGCGAGCTTCATTCTCCCTCTCTTGTTCCGCCTGCTGCAAAAGCGCCATTAAGAAAACAACCAGCGCCAGCTCAATAATCAACGGCACGGAAACCAGGATTATTGCCTTTCGCGATAGTGTGAGTTTCAGTCGCATCTGGCCAATTTTATCCCAGCGCAAGCCTGCTGGGTAGGGGGCAAACGGCCGAATAAATGGGCGATTGCAGCCCTCACACACCCCTCACAAAATGTCTTTAGGCTTGTAGATGTGAATGCCGGTTGAAAAGGCAAAGTCGCAAATCAACCCAGTCAAGACGACGCAAGAGACAAGATGACAGGAACGAATAGGAATACACGAGGATGCGAGAAATGATGATTCTTGATCAAGTAAATGCTCCGTTTCAACTCGATCGTGTTGCATGTTTCGGCAGAACAATGCATGAGTACGTCGAAATGTTCAATCTCGATCTGGAAACCCTCAAGGGTAGAAGCATTTTGGACTGCGCGTCGGGACCGGCTTCGTTTGCGGCAGAAGCAATAAAGAAAAACATCAGGGTAGTCGCCTGCGATCCTATCTATTCGCAAGAAATTGACGCGATTATGGAAAGTGCACAGCGCGACATTCCGGCTTGCATTCGCGAAACTCAACGCCACAGAGGACTGTTCGTCCGCGAAACGAATGAAGAGGACATTTGTTTCCTAAACGAAAAGTTGAAAGCGCTGACTACATTCGCCAACGACTACAAAAAAATGGATGCCTGCAGGCGTTATGTAGCGGCGTCGTTTCCTCATCTTCCCTTTTATGATGAGTGCTTCGACATGGTCCTGTGCGCCAACTTGCTTTTCTTGTACAGCGACGTCGAGACTGGTGGCATTCTCGAAAATTCGAAATTCGACTATCTATTCCACCATCGCGCCCTGCACGAGATGCTGAGAATTGCCCGCAGCGAAGTAAGGATTTATCCGGTGGTTGGACCCAATAAGAAAAAACACGCGTTCATCGAGGAATTGCTCGACGACGAATCTTTCTTCCAATACGACATGCAATTCGAAACAGTCCAAATGAAGGACATCAAGGGCGCAACCCAAATGCTCAGAATTTTCAAGAAAGGGATTTAAACCGGGTTGAGTTGAACAGCCAAACAAGTAGCCAGCTTTTAGTGCACATTCTAGAAGCTGGTTGCTTGTATTTCCCAGGTATGAAATATGTTCGCAATTCTGTATGATCCCTCCAAAGAAAAAACTACCGGCCCACAGGGCGGGGGGTGCCAATGATGAAAGTAGACAGTACCAAACGGTTTTCCGGGTTGGCGGACATTTATGCAAAGGCCCGTCCGACATATCCTGATGCTGCAATCCAATATATTTTAGACATCTGCTCGTTGCGTGACCGATCGACTCTCGCTGATGTCGGTTGCGGCACAGGCATTTCCAGCCAGTTGTTCGCCGCGCGAGGATTGAATGTCATAGGCGTGGAGCCGAATCAGGACATGCGCCAGAAAGCCTGCGAGCTTATAGACAAGTCGCAGCCAGGCACACTCTCTCTTGTCGATGGAATGGCCGAGAACACAACTTTAAAGGACTCGTCTTGCGACGCGGTTTTATGCGCGCAGGCCTTTCACTGGTTCGACCCGCAACTGGCACTTAAAGAATTTCACCGCATTTTGAAGCCGGAAGGTTGGACGGTTTTGATCTGGAACGAACGCGATGAAAGCGACCACTTCACACGCGCATATGGAGACGCTTTTCGAAGACTGACAGAGATAGACAAAGTGGAAGCGAAGCACGGCACATCCGGATTGCCGCTGCTCACTTCGGAGTATTTCTGCAAAGGCCAATTGACTCAGTTTGCAAACGAGCAGGTGCTCGATCGCGAATCACTGATCTTGCGTGCCTTCTCGGCTTCCTATGCACCCAAAGAGACAGGCATCGCAAACCGCTTGAAAGAGATGCTCAATA
>JAYRNY010000031.1:0-3236 GCA_041911975.1 bacterium
AGGACTTGATTGTGGAAGAATTGACCGACATCCTGGTGGGTCTGGAACAACGGATCAGCGCCTACCGGAATCGCTATCAGGAACTTGAGAAAAAGCGGCGTCGGCTCGACGATGAAATCGCGATGATCAAGAAATACTTGGAACTCGCCGAAACGCTGTATCGTGTGGAAGCAGACAAGGCCAAGTTGGCCAGCCTCTCCAGCCAAATTATTACCGACGAAAAAGGCATTCGGCCGCTTCCTGTGACGGATGTCACGGATCAGTCGCGTGAGATCTTGCTCGGCAAAAGCAAGTATGTCGGCAAGAGTGTGCCGGAAGCGGCCTATCAGATTCTCAAAGAAGCCAGCCGTCCGATGCATGCGAAGGAGCTCTTGCAACGTCTCTTGGAGGGCGGATTGCAGATTAAGGGGAAGACGCCGCTGACCTCCGTGGCGACGTCATTGAAGCGAGATAAGCGTTTCCAAAAAGTCGGACCTAATACGTTTGCGGTGACGACCCAGCAGGAATTAACAGCGGTAGTGTGAGTGGGCCGAAGAAGTTCATATCAACTTTAATGTGTGAAGGGAGGTGAGACTCTTGGCAACGAAGAAGGCAGCGAAGAAACCAGCGAAGAAGGCAGCGAAGAAGAAGTAAGTCCCTACCAGGATTTACACGCCGGGGGTAAGGCCACTTGCCCCCGGCGTTTTTTTATGCCCGAAAATGAACACGCCGCATTCACCGCCTGTACCTGGCGGGTTGCAAGCGATGCGCGAGCATGAGCTGGGCGGAGCAGTTTAAATCGCGAGAGAAGGCGCGGGGCGAAGCAGTCCGAGGGAGGAGCGCGATTCTGGCACAGCAACCGCATGTTCCCCGGTGATCAGCGCCCACTTGTCGCGCTGAAGGAGGATTTTTTCGACGAGCTTCGTATGCATGGCATGGCCTGAACGTTCAGCCACAATGTGGCCGATGAACGGGAAGCCGAGCAGGGCGATGTCACCGATCAAGTCCAGCACTTTATGCCGGACAAATTCGTTCGAGAAGCGCAGGCCGGATTCATTCACGACGCCCTCCTTGGACAGCACGATGGTATTATCCAAAGTGCCGCCTTTTCCAAGTCCCCTGGACCACAGCGCTTCGACTTCGTGGAGAAAGCCAAACGTGCGCGCCTGCGCGATGTCCTGCTCAAACGCCTGCGCGGAGCAGGTGTAGGTGTAGGACTGGGTTTGGATCAGAGGGTGATCGTAATGGATAGAATACGTAATTTTCGGCGTTGACGAGGGCTCGATCCTCACCCGTTTCGATCCGTCCACCACTTCGATGGGCTGCATAATCTTGACATAGGATTGCCGCCGGGTTTGGGGAATGACGCCGGCCGCACGGATTAAGCGGACGAACGGGCTTGAACTTCCATCGAGCACGGGCACTTCCCCCGCATTCACCTCTGCGTAGACGTTGTCGACTTCCATGCCGACCAGAGCGGCGAGAAGGTGTTCGATCGTCTTGACCTGATGGCCGTTGACGCTGATGGCTGTGCAGAGTTCCGTCGGAACCTTATTGGTGATCGAGGCAGAGATGAGTGTTTCTTCCGATCCGCGCCGATAAATGAAGGCGATGCCGGTGTTCGGAGGAGCCGGGCGAAGAGTCAGTGTGACCGGCTGGCCGGAATGGAGCCCGACGCCTGAGCATGAAACTGGTGAGCCGATCGTTTGCTGAAACCGCACGGTGCCTCCTTCGTAAAATTCATGGCTAAACAAAGCAATGCTTGTGCCAATCCATTAAGTGCATGTAAGTCGTTGAAATTAAAATGATGTGCAGGTATTTTTCTCAGTAAGAGCTGTTGCTAAAAAAGCACAATTGTATCTTTTGCTGAAAGGGGGAAACCACGAAAGTAAAGGATTTTCAATGAGTTACTAGTCGCGGTCTATGGAACGATGCACGACAAAGCCAGCAAAGGAGGCCAGGATACCTCCTGGGAGATCAGGCCTGTTTTGCTGGATAAGCGCTCCGGTTACGGTCTTGGCTCTAATTCAATGAGCCCTTTCCGAATCGCCAAAATCGCCGCTTGCGTGCGGTCATACACCTGAAGTTTATGAAAAATATTCCGGACGTGGTTCTTCACGGTCTTTTCGCTGAGGTCCAGGCTGTTCGCGATTTCCTTATTGGTCTTTCCGTCTGCGACCAAACGCAGGACGGTGATTTCCCGTTCGGTCAGGTCGTGTTCAACCCAAGCCGGCTTTTTTCCCTTTTTCTGAGACATCAGGGAGAACTCGGCCAGGATCTTGCTGGCGACTGAAGGATGAATGAGCGATTCCCCTCGATAAATGGCCCGGATGGCCGCCACAATCTGAGAAGACTCGGAGTCTTTGAGCAAGTATCCCGTTGCCCCGGCCCGTACGAGATCGAAGATATATTGCTGCTCCTCATACATGGTCAGCGCGACGATCCCCATGTGAGGGAATTCGCGTTTGATTTGCCTGGTCGCTTCAATGCCGCCCATGCGCGGCATGCTGACATCCATGAGGATCACGTCCGGCATCAGGGTCTTGGTTTTTTCCACCGCTTCCACGCCGTCCTGCGCTTCGCCAACGACATTGATGTCGTCCTTGGTCTTCAAGATGGCTGCCAGGCCTTCACGAACTACGCGGTGGTCATCAGCGATCAGGACCTTAATCTTTTCCATGGCGAATCGTCTCCTTGTCGGCTAGCGGGATCCGCAGCACGATTCGCGTGCCGCGCCCCTTCTTTGAATCGATCGTGGCCTCTCCGCCCACCAGTCGTGCTCGTTCCAGGATGCCACGAATGCCGAAGTGATCCCACTTTTCAGGATCGCGGAGCACGGCGTCCATGTCGAACCCGATCCCGTTATCAGAAATAGTCACTTGCAACAAGTCCAGCCGAATGTCGAGTTGAACCGACACTCGACGGGCTTTGGCGTGCTTCTGCACGTTGCTCAACGCTTCTTGGACGATCCGGAATAAAAAAATCTTCGTGCGCGGAAAGAGGATCGTCTCGTCTCCGGTCACGGAAAACGCGGTCTTGATATGGTACTGAGTTTCGTATGACTTCAGATAGTTAGTCAGTGCCGGAATGAGCTCCATTTTGTCGTACTGGAGTGGCCGTAGATTGAAAATCACCTGCCGGGCTTCTTGAATGGCCAGCTTCAGTTGCGCTTTGGACTCCCGGATGGTGGCCAGGCTGGCTTGAGGATTCTTGCGCAGCAGCTCTTGCGAGAGTTCCAGTTTGAAATTGACGCCGGC
>JAYRNY010000032.1:0-1771 GCA_041911975.1 bacterium
AATGCCTGCGTCTTCAAGGCTCCGCAGCAAACCAACCGGCCCTTGTCCGGTCCCATGCCTTCTGCAAGTGCTTGCTTGTTCTGCCCGACGATCAGACGCAGCCCATGTTTCTTGGCATACTCGTCTCGCCAGGTAATCATCTCGGGAATCTTGTAACTGGTGTCGATGTGCACCAGAGGTATCGGGCAATGCCCGAGAAAAGCTTTGCGCACCAGCTGCAGCAACACGGTCGAGTCTTTTCCCATCGACCACAGCAGTGCCAGATTTCTTACCTTTTTGTAAGCCTCGCGTATTATGAATACGCTTTCATGTTCAAGGCGGGTCAGGGCATCCGTCATTTGAGTCTTCCGTGCTGAGCACGATAATCAGGTGATAATTCTGTTCGCCGCTGAGCATATCAGGACTGAAGCCGTAGTAAAGTAGAACAATTTCAGGAAAATTGTCTCTCCTTTGCCTCTCTTTTTACTCTGTCGCGCCACACTCCGGCTGCTTGCCAAGTCAAAACACAATAGCCACATAGTGCCCCAAAGCAGTACGCAGTTTTTCCACGTTAAAATTCAAACAAACTATTCGGCTTGCTTATCTGCCGATGGCTTATTTCCTTCCGCCGTCTTTGTCTTGTCAGCGCCCTTTTTTGCTTCAGGGTTAAAGGTTCTAACACCAACTACTTTCACGAGCGTGCCTGACTTATCGGCAAAGATCAATTCCGCTCTCAGCTTGTCGCCATAGTAGTGATACTCAACCGGATTATTTTTTTTGCCGACCTTCACTTCGGAGTCATCTACTCTTGTCTCTTGAGGCGCATTGGTGGGCAGGATCATCTTCAGCCTGGCCATCGCAGCCTCTCTGGGAATCGGAGCCTGGCTATAGACCACCCTCACCCCGTGAGGATTGCCATTGGTATACCCGAGACAATATTGACCGTTATCCTTGTCGTATATTCGACTTAAATACTGAGTGCCGCCGCCATAGACACTTGGATCGGCTACGAAGGTCAAAATGGCACCCTTGGCGGATTCTTCCGGCAATCCCAGACGCACTCCGTCCAGATTGATTACGCCCTTGTAGCTTTGCGTGGCAGTATCGGTGGTGGTGCATCCCGACAATATGGTTAGAAGCGAGGCGGCGCAAAGGGTATGAATATAAACACTGCGCTTGCTTGCCTTGTTGCTCGAATCGTTCATCCAGGTGTCTCCTGATAGTTCATCGCTTACTCGACCCAAGAGTGTAGCGCAAGAATGCCAAGCCACCTGATTTTTGAACCACCTGTTATCAGTGCTTGTAATTGAATTTAGTTTTACTTTTCTGCAAAGGGAGCTTAGCAAGCACGGTCAGAGCGGCCGGAGAGGCGAATGCAATTGTCAAGGCAAACACTTCTATAGGCAAACTGTAGAATCAACCAGACGGCTGTAAACTCCGCGAAAAGGCGGCCACGCTCAATTGGAAACTCAGCGCCAGACTACTGCCGATGCCGCGGCGATCATCATCATCATTGCTTTTCTCCTCTTTGGCTGCTTCGGTCGCACGGTGATTGCCGGCAAAGAGATTTCCAAACTGCCTGTTTTAGCTGCTGAAGATTGCTACTACAACAACAGCGTACGCTTCACGTTTCCTCGACCGCGCTTCGATCCTTCGCTGTATCAATTTCACGTGCCTTTCCAGCTTTATGCTGCCGAGCAGATGAAGCAATTCAGGATTCCTATGTGGAACCCCTGCTTTGGATGCGGCTTTCCGACAGTGGCGGAATTGCAGTATTGCACCTTTTCTCCTC
>JAYRNY010000033.1:0-5703 GCA_041911975.1 bacterium
CCCATGCGCGATCCTGATGAAGCCGTTCGGAAGGAAAAGGTGAACGTGTCTCTATGCGCTCTCGACTCCGGCGAATTGGAGGTCCACTACGAAGAGGCATCAGCCCTGTCGGCCGAGCCGGTGCGCTTCATTGCAGACACTCTGGACGCCGAAGAGAACAAGCGCTTGACCAAGACCCTGGTCAGCCACGGGCTTTCCAAGCAGCAACTAGAGCCTTTGGAAGTACGCCTGCGCGACATTGGCGCAATGAAAGACAACGACAACTTTCCGAAATTGGACCCGCGCTTTTCTGAAACATATGCACCCCTGCTGCGTTTTGGCGCATTGCTCGGCATCTTCTTCCTTCTATCGAATGCTCGCTCGGCTGCGGTATCACCCGCGGTATTTATGCTCGCGCAGGAGCGGGATTTGAAAACACTAAAAGCCACCTTAAGTTTGCCGATAAGCTGGAATACCCTGGTTCTGGGCAAAGCAGTCGCAGTTTCATTGATGGCTCTTTTGTCCGTGTTTGTGAATTCGATAGGTGTCGTGCTGCTGGGGTTCTTCATCATTACCAGCCTGGTCATGCGTTATCCCGGAGCCCGGACGACTGTCTATTCACTTATTCAATCCATATCTCCAGCGACGGTCGGGCTGATTAGCCTCTGCTCGTTGCTTGACATTCTGATTTCATCCACTTGCCTGCTTTTCCTCTGCACATTCTCGCGAACTACGAAGGAAGCTCAGTCAATGCTCATCCTCACGAGCCTCGGTCTGGTCGGTCTGTCTATTTTCGCTCTCGTCCCCGACCAGAGCCTGACCTGGCAATCGGCACTTATACCGGTCATGAATTTGCTGCTTGTCATCAAGGCAGCGAGCACCGGCTCGCATACGCCCTTGCCCGTCTTCATTACAATTGCCGAGTCTATGCTGTTAATATACGTTGCAGTACACATGACAGCCTTTCGACTGGGGCAAGAGTCCTTTATTTTGTCCAGCGAAACGCATTTCAGGTGGCCCTGGCAAGCGCGCAAAAAATCCTTGAGCAAAATTAGCAGGTAGAAAATTGACGATTAACGCGCAGGGAGTAAAAAAGTGGTTTTACGACCGCAAACGCGGCGAATTTCCAGCAGTCGACGATGTCACGTTCGAATGCCGGAAAGGCGAAGTATTTGGCTTGCTGGGACCGAACGGCGCCGGCAAAACCACGACTCTGATGATCATCACGACCATTCTCAGGCCGGATGGGGGAAAAGTCGAAGTAAATGGATTTGATGTCGCCACCAATCCGGAAAGCGTCCGCGCTCAGTTTGGATTTGTCTCCTCGGACGCCGCGCTCTATGACTTGCTGACTCCGCGCGAGACGCTTGCATTCGTCGGTGAATTGTCGAAATGCCCAAAGGAAGAACTCTCGGCGCGCATCGATGAGCTGATCAAAATGCTCGATATGACCTCCTTTGCAGACACGCGCTGTCAGGCGCTTTCGACCGGGATGAAACAGCGCGTGGCCATCGCACGAGCGCTCGTACACGATCCACCTGTCGTCATCATGGACGAACCGACAAGCGGACTCGATGTTCCAACAATGCAGTCGGTATATCAACTTGTCAGAAAATGCCGCGAGATGGGCAAGTGTGTTTTGTTTTCCACTCACATCATGAGCGAAGCGGAAAAACTCTGCGATCGCATCGCCATCATAAATCACGGAAAACTTCTGGCAATGGGCACCGTTTCCGAACTGAAAGAACAGTACGAGAAGTCCGATCTCGAAGAAATTTTCCTTGCCGTATGTGGAGGCAGCGAAAGAAATGGGTCATGAAATTTTGACCCTGATGAGAAAAGAAATCGTCGAAACACTCCGCGAATTCAAATCACTGGGATTGTTCATCGTATTCTGCTCCTTCTTTTTTCCAATGTTTTCTCTTTTTGGAAACACCGAAATCTCCGCCGCACTCATAGAAGACCAGCTTTCCAAGGACAGAGGCAAAGTCGGAGTGCGCGGTGACGTCGAACTGGTTAAGGATGTGCTCAAGGACATAAAAGAATTTGACGTCAAGCCTCTCATCGATGTCGATCCAGTAAAAGCAATTGAAGATGATGTGTTTGATATCGTCATCTTATTGCCAGAAGATGGAGGGACCGATGCGACGAAATCAAGAAAAACCATCGATGTTCTGTACGACTCACATTCGGAAGGAACAATTACCTGGGCAGTCGAAGTTGCCGGGGGAATGAGTTCCAGTCAAATGCAGATGCTGCGCGCAAAACTGCATCAGATTGGTGTGGACAAATACCCGGATTCCATACCCAAGGTAACATACAAGAACATCACCAATGTCGACCGCAAGGGCGCCGCTCCGCTCAGCGAAACCTTGCCGACAGTCATATTGTTCTTCGTCACTACTGTTGCAATTGGTGGCGCTATTGGTGGCATCACGATGGAAAGGGAAAACAAGCGCCTCGCCCAATTGCTGCTGCTTCCGATCAAGCGCGTCAGCATTTTGTACTCTTTGCTATTTGTAATTGCCGGCATTTGCCTGCTGCCGGTCCTTGCCGGTTTGTTCTCTTTGAGCTGGGCATTTTCCCTGGATGAAGTTGCGGACAGGCTGGCGCTGCATCACCTCGTTGTTGCCATTCCTCCAGAGACTGTGGGCTGGATGATGCTGCTGACGACTCCGATCGCAATCTCAGTGACGGCCACTTCACTCTTGTTCTCCTGCTATTACAGAGTGGCGCAACAAGCGCGCGGATATTCGCTGGTCTACATGCTTGTTCTCAACGGACTAGTACGATACATCCTCACCTTCAAAACACTGGCTCCCATAATGGTGTTTATTCCGGTGGCGAACTCGGTCTACATCATGCAGCAAGCCCTCGACGACAAGGCAGACCCCTCTGAGATCATCATCGCCACACTGATCACTCTTGCAGTGTCAATCTGGATGATACACGTCGGAGCCGCCAAGTTAAGTGATGAGAAACTCTTGTTGGGCATTGACAGAAAACCGAAGTTTCAACTTTTCAAACGAGCTTAGAATCGCATCTCCATTCCTACGCTTTCAGTTTCTGAACAATTTCTGGAAGCACCACACCTGATGGTCCGGAGAGAAACAGGTCGCACGAGTCTGTGAGTTCTGTTCTATTTGGATTTACTTCAATGACTTTCGCTCCAGTCTGTTTTGCAATGTAGGGAAGCGAGGCGGCCGGATGCACCAGTCCGGATGTACCTACGATCAGCGCAACGTCAGCTTTTTCGGCAGCTGCAAATGAAGCTTTTAAAAGTTTTTCTGGCATTGCCTCGTTGAACCAAACAACGGCAGGTCTTATCAAAGATCCACACTCGCATTTAGGTGGATCCTTCAAATCGAATGGAACATCTGCCGCTTCGTGCTCTTTGTCGAAGCATTTGAATCGCGAGAGACTTCCGTGAATCTCAACGACATCGGTGCTGCCCGCGCGAATATGCAAGCCGTCAACATTTTGCGTGCAGAGGAAAAATCCAGGCACCAACTTTTGTAGCTCAGCCAGCGCATAGTGCCCGGGATTTGGTTCCACATCTTTCACTTTCTGCCGTCGCGAGTCATACCACTGCCAGACAAGCGAGGGATTCTTTTTGAAACCCTGCGGCGTCGCGAGTTCTTCCGGATTGTAATTCGCCCATAATCCTTCCAACGCATCGCGGAATGTTGGAATTCCACTTTCCTTGGATACACCAGCACCGGTCAATACAAAAAGATATTTGCAGTATTTCAACCACTGGACGGCAAGATCAATCGCAGCACTTCCCGTTTTCATGCAGTTAGCTTTCTCCCTTTGCGGAGCTTGTTTCCTCTTTCGACATTCCTTCAAAACGCGCGAACCACTCTCGCGAAAGAATGGCGTACAAAAATGTGCTGCGCCAAAAACCTTTGATCAAGCGTTCTTCTAAAAAGTGACCTTCTTGCCGCATCCCGCATTTTCTCATCACGGCGGCGGAACCGGCATTCAATACATCGCATGTCGCGTGAATGCGATGCAGGCCAAGTTCTTCAAAACCGTATCTAATCATCGCCGAGGCCGCCTCTGTCGCGATGCCCTGGTTCCAGTAACCGCGATGCAGGGTGTATCCAAGAGCTGCCTGGCGCATCGCCCCGTCGAAGAGAGTCAGCCCGCATCCGCCTACGAGTTTCTTGTCTTCCTTGTGGAAAATCGCCATCTCGTAATGCCTGCGTGGATCCTCGCGCCGGAAAGTACGCGCCCCCTTGACAAAATTACGGGTCTCCTTTTCCGTGTTCGGTCCCCATTCCATGTACCTCGACACTTCCGCGTCGCTTGCATAGTCGTGAACCGCAACCCAGTCTTCGTCTTCGAACTCGCGCAGGATTAGCCTTTTGGTCTGGATGCTTACCATGTCTCCGCCCGAATCAAACTTAAGGCAACAATTGTAACCCCGCATAGCCTGGTTCTCACATCCGATGCCATGGGGTAGTAAGATCATTGTTTCGCCAGGTTTGGGCTGAAAGAAGCGAGACAGCTTATTGCGTTTGCAAAACGCCTGTGATCTTGCCACTGCGTATTATGGAGAATCCAGAATGACTGAAGTTCAAGTAAAAACCGCCGCCGGCATGCCATACAAACAGGAAATCAAAGCCGGTCAACATGCGTTTACAGCTGACGCACCCAAAGAGTTGGGCGGTGGTGCAGTCGGTCCTAATCCGCACGAGCTGATGCTAAGCGCACTGGGTGCCTGCACTTCTATCACGATTCAAATGTATGCACAACGCAAAGGCTGGAACGTCAAAAACGTCTCTATAAAGTTGACGGAAGAAAGCGTTGAAGATCCCAACAATCAAGGCAAGATGACCAAGATCACGCGCGAAATCGACGTAGAAGGCGAACTCACGCAAGAGCAGATCGATAGCTTGAAAGCCGTTGCCGACAAGTGCCCGATTCACAAACTCTTGTCTGCTCCAACGCAAATTGTAACCAACGTCCATCACAATCAAATCGCCTAGAGAATTGCAAACAGACAGTCTGATGGCTAAAACTCTAGATCTGTCGAAATTCGAAGCGCAATTGGAAACGAGCTGGTTGGGGCGAGCCCCTGGCTGGCGAAATGAATTGTGGGAAACGATAGGTTCGACGAACACGCGCGCGGCAGAACTTGCAGCAGAAGGCGCGCCGGAAGGCGTGATGGTTCTCGCTCGGCAGCAGACCGCCGGGCGCGGACGCCTTGGGCGCACATGGGTTTCTCCGCCAGACGCCGGGCTCTACATGAGTTTGATCATGCGGCCGCAACAGCCGCAATCTCAAATTCCATTACTGACGATTGCAGCAGGCGTGGCTGTAGCAGATGCGATTCGCGCCGTTTGCGATCTCAAAGTCGGACTCAAATGGGTCAACGACATCATTTACGACAGACGCAAAGTAGGTGGCATCCTGGCAGAAATGCCAGCAGTGGGAACAGCCAATGCAGCAGCGAAACAATTGCCGCAAGCAGTAATCGTCGGCATTGGCATCAATGTGAATTTGAAGCCGGAAGATATTCCTGAAGAATTGACGAGCAGAGTTGATTCACTGGCTCGAATTAGAAATGAAGATATCGATCCAAATTGCTTGGCGGCTGCAATCGCTTCTGCGCTTGAGAAGACTTCCGAACTTCTGAATCCATCAACATCTCAGCAACTTACAAACAGGTGGCGCGACTTGTCCATTACCATAGGACAAATGATAGTCACGGAAAAC
>JAYRNY010000034.1:0-7577 GCA_041911975.1 bacterium
CCCGTCATAATGCTGACCGGAAAAAACACCATTGATGATAAGGAAAGCGGGCTGGATTCCGGAGCCGACGATTACCTGACAAAACCCTTTGATATTCGCGAACTGCTCGCCCGCCTTCGAGCCATCCTGAGACGCCCTGCCTCAGTGTCGCAATCCAACGTGCTGCGAGTCGGCTCTATAGAATTGGATACCGCAACGAGAAAACTCAAGCGAGATGGTGCCGATGTGTACATGCTGCCGAGAGACTTCGAATTGCTCGAGTTTCTCATGCGCCATCCCTCGCAGATTTTCAGCTCCGAAGCGCTTCTGGAACGAGTTTGGCACAATGACAAAGATGTCGGTCAAGATGCTCTGCGCTCCTCCCTGCGCCGCATACGCCAAAAGATTGGCGACAGCGAATGCAAGATAATCGAGAACATCCCTAAAGTCGGATACCGGCTGCACGACGGTCGATAGTTGTAAGGTCAAACGGCTGACTGCAGAACCGGTGCGCGCTCTCAAGAATCGAGGTATTTCTAATAGTTGGCTTCGATGTCGAGAACGTCGCAGACTGTGCGGCCCATCAGTTCAAAGAACGAGACAAACTTGAAATAATCGGCGTGCGTCGCCACTCCGAATTTGCCGCTGGAAAATGGCACATCTATGATGCCATCGAACACTCCTGACGCCGCATATCCAAGAAAGTCATTAGGATCGTAGAAGTTTATCCAATTGAGAGCGGCATCCGGCTTGGGAATTGGGCGCTCGTCCGCGGAAAAACCCGGGAACATGTCGAGGTCTGCAAAGAGCGGAAACTGCGCGCCGACGGTGAGCACCAGGTCAATCTCAAGTTGCGGTGCGAAGTAAGAAAGAATATCGCAAATGATATTGCTGCCCATGCTGTGAGCGACAACTATCAAGTCCGGATCTTCTTGCGTGCGCATGCTAGCTGCATCTTCAATCGCTTGGATGCAGATGGACGGCACGGGACCCGGGTCAAAACGCTCTCCACGACTGCCGAAGTAGAAGAAAGAATCGCCGATAAAGGCGGACATTTGCGCGTGGAAAATCCGCCTGGCCGGATTGCTTATCGCAAAGGCCGCCATATTTGTAGTCAATTTGCGAGTTGATGCCACTGCAGCCTTGGCGCCGCCGCGAGCAATTTTACGCGCTTTACTGATGCGCTTGCGAGAAAGCTCCAGACGCGCGCGAATGCGTTCACGCGAGGTTTCTCTCATCGCGCGCAGCTTCTCGATGCGGCCCTTAATCCGGTCTCGCGAAGCCTCAACGCCTTCCTTGAGCCGTTCTCTGGAAACTTCCAGACGATCTTTGATTCGTTCTTTCGACAACGCCAATCTGTTTTTTATCCACTCTTGCGTGTTAACAGATGCGCGCAAATTGAATTCGGCAGGAGACATCTCAGTCTCTTTCTGTAATCGATCGAGAAGTTCTTCATCGCTGCCGATGCCCTCCAGCCAGTCAAGCTGCTGTTTTCTTCCGGCAAACTTTTGCTTCCACATCGTCGATTTGTAAGCAAACTTGGTCAAGGACTTCATACCCTTGCCGCCGTCCTTGAGGTTTTTCACATCATCATGCGCGACCGAGACCATTAAGTCGATCATTTCATCCATCGACCCCGATTTGGCAAGTGCCAAAAGTGGATTGGACGAAAGACCCAATACCTTCTTAGTCGCTTCGGGAAGCAGCGCCCGAATACGCCTGCGACGCTCCTGTAAGCCCTTCAGACCTAGTTTTGGCAGGTAAGGATTATCAGTTGACCCCGTCGGCGCCAACTCACCCCAATAAGGGCTCAGAATTGCCGCGTCGGAGACATTGCGCCCGAGAATTTTGTAAAACACGTCAGCAAACAGCCGATTGCGCAATTCCATGTCCTGCTCATATTCCTCGCCCTCGCGAACGTTTACTCCATGGATAAAGACAAGCGGCATGCGTGGACCTCTGCTGGGGTCGGGAGCCCTTTAAGGCGCCGGTAATAAAACTCTTCCACGCCACACCTGGGGACGAAACTAGCAGGCAAGCGCAGCGGAACGCCCAAATTGTGACGGACGAGCGAAGGACGCCCGCGAAGGGCGAGGAGCAGCCGAGCCCGGAGTATTGATTCCCTTGGCGTCCGTAGCGAGTGTCGCTTGCGCGCGGCGCACGAAAGGCGAGGCATGCGAGCCTTGAGTGTTGACAATCAGATTGGCGCAGCGGAACCCGGAGCGCTTATAAACAGTTGCGATTCTGTTTGATCACCCGGTTAACGGAGGCGGCTTTGAGTTTGAATATCTTCAGGGTCGCAAACCCGAAAAGCCCCTGAGGACCGAAAAATGTTCAGAAAAGTCATGGTTTTATCAGCATCAGCCGGCGCCGGACACGTCACGGCTGCCAACGCCCTGGAATGCGCGCTGCGCGAAAGCGGCGTCGCCGAAGAAGTCATCAATCTAGACGTGCTCAAGAAAGTCAGCCCCTTCATGCGCAATGTGTATTCAAAGCAATACATCACCCTGGTCAATCGCGCCCCGCACTTGCTCGGCGCCATCTATGACGCCACCGACCATGCCAAGAAATTCGACGTCAGGCGAATGACATTCGACGTCGCCAACGCGCTTCCCATGCTGCGCTACCTTACCAATGAGAAGCCGGATGTTGTCGTCAGCACGCACTTTCTTGCGTCGGAACTGGCCGCATTTGCAACGCGCAGGCGCAGATTGAACGCCTATCTTGCCACAGTAGTTACAGATTTCGACGCGCATGCATTCTGGCTTTCCGACCCGGTCGATCACTATTTCGCAGCCATGGAAGACACTGCGCGCCAACTGCAGCATCTGGGCGTTGACCGCGACGACGTCAGCGTTACCGGCATACCGGTCTCCACAAAATTTGTCAACGCACCATCGAAAGTTCAAGCGCGAAAACAGCTTGGTCTTTGCGAAGACTTGCCTGTCATTCTCATTTCGGCAGGTGGGTTCGGTGTCGGACCGGTTGTGGAAACAGTCGAATCCGTGATGCTGTGCAGATCTCGCTTCCAAACCGTGGTCATGTGCGGAAAAAACGAGAAGCTGAAAGCTCAATTGCTGCGCATGCAGGCAATCTCCCCATCCTACTTCCGCAACTTTCATGCAGTCGGTCACACCGATTCGATGCAAGTGTACATGGCTGCAGCAGACTTGATGATCGGCAAGTCCGGCGGATTGACCTCGTCCGAATGCCTGGCGTCGGCACTGCCGATGCTGATTATCAATCCGATTCCCGGGCAGGAAGAGCGCAACGCACACCACATGCTGGAGAACGGCGCGGCGATTTCGGGAAACATCCGCACACTCACATACAAGCTGGATAAAGTGCTCAGTACGCCAAATCAACTACAAGAGCTGAGCGCAGCCGCCGCAGCAATGGGTCACGCAGACTCGGCAAAAAAGGTCGTGGAGCGGCTGCAAGAGCTGGCTTCTACTGAGTCTCGCCAATCGCTTTCTCGATAGCATCAGACACGGAAATCTGATTTGCCTTGTCCGCCATCAGCCGATCGTAAGCCTCAGACGCACGATTCGCAGGCGCGACGACTTTCTCCTTGTAGCAGGCAGCAACCTCGGCTGCCGCCGCATCGGTCGCCAGTTTTATTGCAGTCTCTTCGTCTTTTGCTTCACCGCTAAACTGACGATCGAGAACATGCAATGCGCATTTACGTGCCTGGTGAGCCGCTTCACGATAAAAGTGCTTGCAAATTCGAACGTGCCCATCTTCGTGTTCGACAACATCGTCTGAAGCTTTTTCCGGCAGCCACATGTCGAAAGGCAAAGCCAGATTGACCGCGACGTGCTTGACCTTCACCATTACTGTGTACCAATTGGCTTCTTTGATCGTTTTGGTTCTCACCGCTGCTACATGCGGTTCAAAGGTGAAGTCCCAGCACGTGTTGGTATTGCACATGCAGTGAAACTGCCGCTCTCTCTTGCGCCTTGCTTCCGTCTTCAAATCGAATTTTTGCGCAAACAGCTTATCTCGGTGTACAGTCACCGCTCGCGAATCGACACAAGCTGACAGCAATGCCGGCAACAACAGGCAAGTTGTGAAATATGAAAGTTGGCGGAATGAACAAAGGCGAAGAAACGCACCAACGCTCCAAATCCAATCTTTGACATGGCGAGCTGCCGGCAAACTTTTTCTCCTCCCGCATTCAGACAATCGACCGCCTTAGAAACTCTATCAGAGACAAACCACCTGTCTTCATTTAGATCTCTTTACTACTTGTTTTAGTATGAAATATGCAAACAAAATATGCGCCTGCTCGATTTGATAGGCATACGGTTCAACAGAAGGAGAAAGACGCTTTCCGTGGCGCCCGGCGAGGCGATGAGCTTGCGCCCATGCCTCACCGAGTCACCTTTTGCGTCCAGCGATATTCGCTTTTTATGACGTGAATCGAGTTAGCGCTTCTTCTGGCGCTCCGCATGATGCTCGTCACAGAGCACACTGATCCAGCCATTGTTGCGGCTCTTGCCGGGCTTGCCGCAGCATTCGCACGTTACCGCGCTCTCAGCCTCGGCCCGGTCGATGGCAGCATGGATGGCGTCGTGAGCAACGCCCATGTAGAACCGCAGCGTGCCGAATTTCTCCTTCACCTGCTTGACTCTGAACTTCTTGCGCTCTTTCTCGGGCATCGCGACGATGATCGCCTCGATTTCCGCCGAGAGCTTACGAATCAGAGGTTCCCAACCGTCGCCGCACTCGAAGCCCCAGCAAAAGGGAGCTTTCTTATTGTGACGGTCAGCGTAGAGATTGGGAAAATCCCAGACGAGAGCGTCGTCGAGTTCCTGTCTCATTTCAGTCTCCTACCTGGAAACTACGTTTCCGATCGTGTTTCATGGCGGCACATTCATACAGATTGCGCCGGACTCACTTCCTATCGCTGTTACTCCATCGGCTTCAGCCACCAACCCAAAGTTCGGCCTTCAACCCGAGAGAAGAATTCTCTGCGGGTGTATAGCAAAAGCTCATGAGTCGGTTTTCTAGAGGGCTTCAATGCAAGATTGGGGAGAAAGAACGATATGTACTTTATGGTTATGGTTTTCGCCGTTCTTTTGGGAGCAAAAGTTTTGTATACCGCGCGCCGTTTACATCAAGCAAAGAAGCAAAACCGCTAATCTGCCGGGCGTTTCAGCCTATTGCGCACGGCGCTGCAATGCAAAGAAACGCTTATCCATTCTGAATCTGCGTTCATATGCGACAAAACCGCGCTCGCCAAGCTTTGCCAGCACGATTGCGGCAACACGAAAGTTTAAGCGCTACTCATTCCAATACCACCCATGGTGCAGGCTCTCGCTAACAACAAAGGCAAGACAATGCAGTCGGTTATTGCCAACCAAGTGAAACTGCCGCGCGACTGATGCCTCACGTCTGCGACATAACGTAGTATCACCCCTGAAAAAAGCGATGCGAAAACATGGGAGATGTCAGCCTTTCAGCCGCATCTATCCGGTTTCCGCATCGCCTTTTGGCAGAGCAGTCAGTGGTCACGCGAAAATCGTGTACCAGAGCCAGCTCTCAGCATGGTGCTCAGGCGGAGCGGCACAGCTGGCGTAAGCCATATCTGTGCCGCCCCTCCTCGCAATCTCACAAGGGGGTTACGGAATTTGCGTCCGGAGCCACTCTTCGGCAGCGCGCAACTGATTGTCGTTGCGTGAGCCGATGAGCAGATTTCCCGGAGCAGTCACGACCGTATCCGGCACAACACCGTTGCGCACGGAAATGCCTGCATCGCCGAGCCAGCGACCATTGGGCGTGTGACCCATGATGTTGGTTACGCGCAGGCGGTTGCCATTGCCGACCGGAATCAGCGTCTGGCCGATGCCCTTGCCGTAGGTCTGTGTGCCGACGACATGCACCCGCCCATTGTCCTTGAGAGCCGCGGTAAACAGCTCTGAGGCGCTGGCGGTGTCGAAATTGGTCAGAATCACGACTGGCTTGTTGCCGACCAGATTGGGGCGGCGATGCCACGGTATCGAAACACCGTTGACCGTCACCCGGAGGCTATTGGGAGTTGCCTCTGCAGTCCAGCGCAGAACACCTGCCGGGCTGTGGAAGTCCATGCGCGTGATCACGCCGGCGTCCATGAACATCGCTGCCGACTCGACAGCCGAGTGAATAAATCCACCGCCGTTGTCGCGCAGGTCGATGATGTAGCCCTTGCAGTCCTGCATCTGCTCGAGAACAGACTGCAACTGATCCGCTTCGTCCAACTGGAAGAAGCTCTCCACGCGGATATAGGCAATGTCGCCGGGCAAGCGCTGAGTTGAGACAATCGGTCTCTGCACTGCCTGACGGGTCACCTTGATCTGGGTATCGACTCCGTTCTGCCTGATGACGAGCGTCAGCTCCTCACCGGCAGGGCCGGAGAGGACTCTGTGCAGCTCGGCAAGAGCCATACCGGAGACCGGTGTGCCATTGACACTGACCAGCGCGTCGCCGGGGTTGATGCCAGACGCCTGAGCCGAGCTGCCTCGCACCACCTGGTCGATGATGGGAAGAGCGTCTTGCCCGTTAGTTTCCGGCAACTGAAGCCCATTGGGATTGAGAACAGCAGAGCCGGAGCGGTCATAGGCGGGTTTGAAGACCACACCGATGATGTCCTGCCTGCCGTCGGCTTCGTGGATCAGATCCTGCACTTCCTGCTTTCCATGCAGGATGGTGTAGGGGTCGTCGAGCGACGCGACCATCTCACGAGCGTAACGCAGAGCATCTTCCTCGGTGTGAATTCGGTCGTCGTACTTGTGCTTCCATTCGTCCCAGTTCCGCAACTTGGACGGGTCGTAGTAATTCACCCTCACTGCTTCCCAGGTCCGATGGTACAGCTCGCGAGGAGTGACGACCGGATCGATGGCGTAGTAGTTGAAGGCATTGAGCGCCAGTGTGAGAATCACAACCAGCGCCAGAAGGCCACTAACCGCGGACCACTTGAATGTCCGCGAAAGAATGCGCCGCCACTTTGGTGGGGGCGGCTTTTGGGCGTTTGACATTGGTGTTACCTCATAGGTAAGAGGCACGTCCAAAACAATGCTGGACGCGCCTGATTACTTGGAAGAACTGATAGGTGGAAAACATTTGCCAGACACACAAGTGAGTTGACTCGCTGATGCGCTAAGCAAATGTCTTCACGAAAAACATTGCGCCGGTTGGAAACCGACTTCACGACTGCGGTCACACACATGAGCCGCGAGCCGATTTATGAAAACCACTCAACTCGCCTCTTGCCAGGCGTGAAAAAACCGGAATTGCCGCAGGGCTTGGTTGATCAGAAGCTTAGAAAGCTTGCCTCGAAATAAGAAGTGCGGAGAGTGGACCAGATGAGGTTATGAAACGCGAAAAACAGTATTCAAGTACTGAGCAGTATTTTTGACTCATAAACCAGTTCAGTTAAACATTTAGCTTAGCTCGGGCGAGCACTTTGCAGCCTCGCGCCACGCCACTCCTAGACCAATTGCGCAGGAAATTCACAAAGCTGACATGCCTTGGCAACTTTGGTTTGTTTTGATTAGACCGAACCAATAGTGGATGACACAACTGCGCGAGTCACCCCCATTGCATTGAATGGATGACTC
>JAYRNY010000035.1:0-2943 GCA_041911975.1 bacterium
GCTTCCATCCGGAAAAACCAACGTCTGCAAGTTGATTTGCAAACTGCCGGGATTACCATGAGCAGTGAATTTAGACGATACGACATTGATGACCGCACCAACGATGCGCGAATGACGCGGTACGACCTCGACACCATTCTTGAAATAGCCGTCCTCGAGACGGATTGAAAAGACATCGCCTCTTTGATTTTTGCCGGAGGAAAGGTCGTCTTCCAGAACGCCTGACAAGAGTGTGCCGATCGGCACACGCGGCGCAACAGAGCTCCAAATATTGCCGCCCACACCTGCAGGCTGCGCTCCTGAAAGAGAGCCGGTCGTAGCACCCTGATTGCCACCGTATACCTGGCGCGGCATATTTTGCAGACCTTGAGAAAACGCACCGCTTGAAGAAGCGAAACAAGCCAGGCTCAGAAGCGCGGTCAGGCGTATTGCCCTTGTAAGTTTCGCTTGCCGTTTCAAAACTGCCTGTTTCATGTCCTTAGCCATAAGAGAACGTCTGAGTCCTTACGCCGTAGTAAAGTAGTATGCCATGATCAAGAGTTTATGTGATCGCAAAAAATGCTGCCTATGTGACGATTACGCAATAGTTCTCACGGCAAGAAGCGGTTCTATTGTAAGGGCTCCGGGATCGGCTACGCCAAGCCCTCCGCGCGCTTCCGTCTCTCGCTGCGGACGACTCTGACTGATTGCTCCAGGCTTGCCTTCGCCTCGCCTTCCGCGGTCGTCCTGCATTCGACCGATAGATACACAGCCCGCCCGCGTGCTAAAATTCACGATTCCGGCGGTTGTGCCGGTTTACACCTCACCTTGCCTGCTTTCGGCAGGACGCGAATGACCATAAGGGGGATCAATTTGTCACGTAAAGATAAGCTAGAAAAGTACGAAGTAATGTACATCGTTCGTCCCAATATCGACGAAGAAGCCGTCGATAAAGTCTCTCAAGCCGTGGACGAATACATCAAAAACCTGGGCGGCAATGTCGAGCTGACCGAGAAGAAAGGTCGCCGCCGCCTGGCTTACGAAGTGAAGAAAATGAGAGACGGCTATTACGTCTACAGCGTCTTCACCATCAAGACAGACCAGATTGCAACCATCAAGCGCATGATGACTCTTTCGGAAGACATCATCCGTTTCTTGATCGTTGTTTTCGAAGAATCGCAAGCACCGGTAATGGCGTAGTTACCGCTGTCTAAAAACGGGTCTTTTCTGTCTCAATTGAGGACTTGCTGATGAGCCTAAGCAAAATAGTTGTCTCCGGACGCGTAATTCGTGCTCCCGAGAAGCGCTTTACACCTTCGACAAACGTGGCAGTTACAGAATTTGCAATTGCCGTCGAATCTCCGCCCAGAGACGGCCAGACCGAAACTACACCGGTCAAAGTTATTACCTGGCGAGATCTGGCAGAGCGTTGCTCCACCGAGATCAAGAAAGGCGACCTGGTGGCTGTGGACGGCAGACTGCAAATCAACAACTACCAATCACAAGACGGCCAAAAGCGCCGTGAAGTGGAAGTAGATGCTGTCAGCGTCGAGAATCTCTCGAACCTGACTGGATCCTCGGGCTCCATGCCGGAAGAAAAGTCGGAAGCGACGCTCGCTAAAGCCGGCGTCAAGGGTGGCCAGAAGGCGAAGCCTACCGGCGACACCGACGACCTCGATGCAATCTTTGCATCCGACGACGAGATCCCGTTCTAACTCCAATTCTTAAGTAATAACTACACGGATAAAGGAAATAAACGCTATGCATCAAGATGGACCGCCCCGCCGCCGCAAGACCTGCGGATTCTGCGCCGATAAGGTCGATCATATTGATTACAAGGACCCCAACCGCCTGAAAAAATTCGTCACTGAAAGAGGCAAAATTCTGCCCAGACGTATTTCGGGCAATTGCGCATCACACCAGAGAAGTCTGACAGTGGCGATCAAGCGCGCTCGTGACATAGCCCTCATGGCTTACACGGCTGACGGTTAAGTCCCTGAATAGTCAAAGCGCCGACGATTAACCAGTTGTAATATGGTGTAAGATCGTTGGCACGCGCCGAAGTGGTGAAATGGCAAACACGCTACGTTCAGGGCGTAGTGCTCGCAAGGGCTTGTGGGTTCAAGTCCCACCTTCGGCAAGTTTTTCTATTGCCAGCCGGCAAAATTCCACTAAATCCCCAATTACGAGGAGAACGCTTGAGCATAGACAAAGGTGATATTCGCCGCCCCAATGATCCCAGACGAGAGATGCCTCTTCTCAACGAGCGCATCAGGGATAGAGAGGTTCGCCTCATCGATGAAGAAGGCAACCAACTGGGCATCGTTCCGACCAGAGAAGCATTGAATACTGCTCGCGACCGCGGACTCGACCTTTTTCTCGTTCAGCCTGATGCGAACCCTCCTGTGGCCAGGATTATGGATTATGGCCGCTTTAAATTCGATCAACAAAAGAAAGAGCGCGAAACCAAGAAGAAGCATCATATCGTCGATGTCAAAGAGATAAAGATGCGCTACAAAATCGAAGACCACGACTACCAGGTCAAGCTTCGAAACGCGCACAAGTTTCTCAATGACGGCGACAAGATCAAAGTCGTGATCATGCTTCGTGGTCGCGAAATGCAGCACTCCAAAATGGCAATCGAATTGATGAATCGTTTCTCGAATGAGCTCAAGGATTTAGCAATCATCGATAGAGAGCCACGCTTGGAAGGCAAGAGCGTGATCATGATCCTCTCTGCCGTCCCGCAGCGCGGCAAGCCGCAGCCCATCGAAAAGGCCGATCCCAAAGCTGGTGGCTAAATTCAGGCTGATTTCCGGCGGCAAGCGCGATCGATTTGATGAATCGTTTCTCAAGTGATCTAAAACATTTAGCAATCATTGACAGGCAGCCATATTTGGAGGGCAAGAGTGTTATCATGGTTCTCTCTGCAATTCCGCGGCAGGGATAGCTTTGCTTGCGGAA
>JAYRNY010000036.1:0-5672 GCA_041911975.1 bacterium
GCCATGAGCAGGTAGGTGGGGTCGATGCCCAGGCTGACGTAAGCGACGAGTGCCGAGCCGGAGATGGTCGCCATGGCGCAAGCCATGATGCCCAAGAGCTCGGACTGTGTCACCGACTTGATGTAGCGTGAGATGAGCAGCTGCGACTCCACCTGCCCGAGGAAGACCTCGGCGCCGGCGGAGAGTGCTTCTGCACCGCTGATGCGCATCGATTTGCGCAGCGCCCAGCCGAGCCCCTTCACCACCTTCTGCAAGATGCCGAAGTGAGAGAGCAGGTTGGTGAGCGCGCCTACGAAGATGATGGAACCGCCGATGACGAGCGCGAAGATGAACTTCGATTTGGCAAGCTCCTCACCGGCAACGAATGCGACGCCTTCTTTGGCGGAGTCCAGAAGATTCTGGATGCCGTTGCCGAGGGAGTCAAAGATGCCTCTGACGAAGGGCACCTTCAGGATCAGAAAGGCGAAGACGACCTGGATAGCGATGCCCGTCACAACCAATCGCCAGTTGATGTGACGACGGTTGTTCGACAAAAGCACGCTCAGTCCCAGGATCAGTGCGATGCCTAGAAGACCAATCAGTTTCTCCATAACGTAGCTCCTAGCGGGAGTTTGGGACCCCCTTTGTGACAATGCCGAACCGTTCGCAAGAAACGCACGGCTTCTCCAGCGAGATTCGGGAGTTAGTGAGAACGGAAGCGCAAAACCATTCGCGTTTCCGGGTATGTCCGCCTTGCAAGAAAGCGACTATCCCTTCACTCGAGAAAGTGAAGTTAACTGCTGAGTTGAAACGAGAGTCAGGCGTTCAGAAGTTGTGGACAGTTCGAGCTAATTTGCAAAGGAAATGGGAACATTAGCTTCAAGACTGATTGGCAAGAGTCCCTGCAAGCAAGGCATTATTACCGGTTCTCTGAAAAGTTCTTGCGTTCAGAAACACTTCCAATGCTTATTAAATGGGGTAGCTGAACAACGCTTAATTGCCGGTTCATTGCTAGCGCGTCGTCGCTAGTATCTCTTGGCATCTTGCGTTAGCCCCGCTAACCAGGCACCTTGGCGCCTTAAGCGGAGCTCAGGTTGTCAATGATGTGTACCCCAAAAAGCCTGGTGGAGCGAGTTTCTCTTTTGTCCCGAAAATCTAGGCAGACAAGAGAGATGTTTTCCTTCCCCTAGGGAACATCTATTTTGCGCAAGTGATGAGCTGGCGTGTAATCTATTGAGTACATCCGAATTAGGGTTTTCCGATGCCTGAGACCAGGGCGCAAATTGCAAAAAACAAAGACGGCAGGGTGCTCCGTTTCCCTAAAGAGACATCCTTTGGGCACCTTTACACCAGCGATGCGCGTGGCGCAGAGGAGTTTTACGCCGAGGCGGCAGGAGATGTTCGCGTTACCTCAGAAAAGGGGCTGGACCTGATGGTGAGCTGGACCGCGTCTCAAGATTTGCGACCGCTCAAGCAACTGGCCGCCGACGATTTACGCGCGCTCAATTTTACCTGCACGCAGGTGAAAGAGCAGGAGTTGAAGCACATCAGTGGTCTGACCGGGTTGAAGCGTTTGCTCTTGGGCGGTACTGACATTGGCGATCAGGCGCTTCAGCATGTCGCCGCGCTTGCCGAGCTGGAAGAGCTGGATCTCGGACATACCGAGGTTTCCGACTTCGGCCTCAGTCACTTGCAGGGTTTGGAAAAACTGCGTGTGCTCAAATTGGCCGGCACGGCAGTCACCAAAAGCGGTATCAAAAAAATTGCGGCGATGAAGTCGCTGGAAGTCCTGCATCTTGATGAAACCCGCATGAACGATGATGCTATCAAGGAATTGCAAGCTCTCGCTACGCTCAAGGAGCTGCGCCTCGACGGCTGCCCGTTTGAAGGCAAAGCCTTAGAGGCTCTTTCCGGATTGCCTTTGACAGTCCTGCATCTGGAAGATACAAAGGTCACCGATAAGTCCGCCTCTCATTTGAGCAAATTTTCCAGCCTGGAAAGGCTTTGCCTGTCCAACACCAAAGTGACGGGCAAGGACATGAGCTGGCTGGCACCAATGAAAAAGCTGGAAGAACTTTGCATTTGCCGTTTGCCGCTTTCGGCGGCGGCTTTGCAATCGATCGGACAAATGACCAGCCTGGACAGTTTGTGGTTGGCCGACACGGGCGTTAAAGATGAGTATCTGAAAGGACTGGAGCCGCTTTATAAACTAGAGCTTCTTTCGCTCAATGACACCAAGATTGGTGACTATGGAGTTCTATCACTGGAAAAGTTGCTCGGTCTGAAAGCGCTCTGGCTTGTGGAGACCCGCATCACGGACGTGGCACTGCAGTCATTGAGAAGGTTGAGAAAACTGATTCGTTTGAATCTGTTTCACACTCGCATAACTGATGCTGCCGTGGAAATTCTGGCGGAGATGGACAACCTTGCCGAATTGAACCTGGCCCGCACCAAAGTCAGCGAACAGGGATTGGATGTTTTGCGCAAGGCCATTCCTTACTGCCGGCTGATTACGACTCCTTTTGCTTAAGGGTCTAATTGTTTTTTTTGATGATCGGAAGCCCCTTCACCAAAACAAGATTCCAATTTTCAACATGAGCAATTGTTTCTGCATTGGTGGTATAAGAGCGTTGAATGAGCGGAAGAAACTCCGTTTCCACAATCACATAGTGCGGTGACTTCGTGCTGCTCCAAAATGTAAAACAGTCGCGCGGAATCATTTCCAGCTCGAAAACTGGTTCTTGCGAATAGAAGGATGCAGCCGGAACGTCCTTTGGCAGGACTGCAATGCTGGCTGGCCCTTGCTTCTTGACTGAAACCAGTAAGCTGTGAAGTCCTTGAGATACATGTCTGTAGTCTTCGAGCATACCGATAGGCGTAAAAAATGCGGTGGCGGCGAGACAGCAAAATATCAGTACAAGAGCGGCTTTATGCAGCTGTGTTTTGAAAAGAAGGACGCCGTAGACGATAAACC
The DNA here is from genome assembly GCA_041911975.1 of bacterium. Taxonomy (GTDB): domain Bacteria; phylum Cyanobacteriota; class Vampirovibrionia; order Obscuribacterales; family Obscuribacteraceae; genus QKMZ01. Next base: position 2,954 of record JAYRNY010000036.1, read on the forward strand.
CCAGAGCCAAAAGGATTGTGAATATGGAGACCGTTGGAAGCAGACTGTTTGAATGGGTCAGGAAGTTTCCGGACAAGACCAGGCAGGCCAGGGTGCATAATACCATCAGTGGTGCTGTCCAGATAATCAAACGCTTGAAAGACAGCCTGAAAATGCGTTCCAGTTGCGCGCTAACGAGTATTGCTATGGGTGGTGAAATAGGCAAGAGGTATGTAGGCAGCTTCGAACCTGCGGCTAGAAGCATGACCAGAGTGCCAATCAACCAGCAGGCAGAGGCAAGCATTATTCCAGCCCGGGCCGATTTGTTGAAGCGCATCTTTCGTAGCCGCAAAATTAATGGAGACTGGCAGATCATCACCGACCAGGGAAAGAATCCGCCTAACAAAAATGGAAAGTAAAACCAGAAGGGATAGACGTGCGACGGTAACTGACCGGATATTCTGCCGAAATTCTGCTGGATGAAAAAGTACTTCGTGAAGTCGCCTTGGGTCACTAAGTGCTCGATTACAAACCAGGGCGCATCAATGATGAGCAGCAAGGCCGCACCAAGAAGCGGATTCAAACTGACAATGCGATTGAAAAAGTCTTTCTTCGAAACACTGGAGATGATAAGAAATCCAAGCACGCAACTGCCCACCAGAAAGACTGCCATCGGCCCTTTGCACAGAATTGCCAGGGCCATTGAAACGTAGGCGGGGGCAAGATATTGGCGTTCTTTCTTGATCAAGACTATCAGAAAAAACAAATTGGACAGCATGGTGAAAAAAGTCAGCGGCATGTCTGTAAGTGCAAGGCGTCCGACTACAGCGAAAAGCGGTGAACAAGCCATGATCGCGGCAGCGAAGTAGGCGGCTCTGCGGCTGGAAAATTGGCGCATCAACACAAAAAGTGAAGCAATTGACGCGATGGCGCAGAGTGCTGAAGGCAGTCTGGCAGCAAAAGTGTTGATGCCGAAAACCTTATAGGATGTGATGATAAACCAATAAATGAGAATCGGTTTTTCGTAAAACGGCTTAAAATTGAGATAGGGCGTGATGAAATCACCGCGCAGCAACATTTCTTTTGCAGCTGAGGAATAGTAGGCGTCGCTCACTAAAACGCCTGGACTGCCTAGAGCCGGCAAAAACAATATACAACTTGCCAAAACCAGAACCGCCACTATCATCCAATCGATAGTCTGCCATTTACTGGTACGGAAAGATTTTGAGGGGAAGCTGATCAACTGAGAAAACGTACGCGACGAAAAACGAGCATACTTCATTCAAGGAAGTTTGCTCTTCGGTGTAGGCCTCGAAGGATCATAGACCGAATCTCTGGTGGAATTCAATCGTTCATTCTGATCAGTGCTGCAATTCGTTGCCGCGTGAATGTTCGGCGGTGAGAGAATTTACAGGGCTGGCTCCGGTCCGAATTGGCAATTGAGAAAAACAGTTGGTCAATTCAAGATTTAGGCAGACTGCCGGATAGCGCAGGCGAATCTGCGTCCTTGCGCCAATTGTGCAAGGTCGCTTATTTTTTGGAAACATCATTCGCGCGCAGATGTATTAGTAATTATTTGATCTCAAAACGCTCATGGTGCCCAGGGTTTCAATCATGAGGCCCTTTCTTCACGCGAAAAGCGAAGAAAAATGTCGGGCCCGAAAAATAATTGTAATTAATAGATCATGACTACAAATAAGAATTCCAGCCATGAAAACTTGTAAATAACCACATATCTGCTTGAGTGACGCACTTCTTCGCGCGTAGGGTCAAATCCTAATCTCTCAGAATTCCTTAGCCGATACGAGTCACTGAAACCGTAATTCCGACCCTCTCTTGCGATTTTGCACGCCTTCTTGCGAAGTGCGTGTGCGACCGCTTGAGCGTTTTCGGTCTGTGCTGTTTGTGATTCGGGGATCGGCATTTCGCGACTTGCGCCAAAAAGCGCAGGTGCATTCCGTTCGGCTTCCAGCCGGACTAGTGAAACACAAGGAATACAAGCAATGACCAACAGAGAAGCTCTCAATCAGCTCAAGACTTTCGTCTGTCGTCTCGTCTGCGATCGCGTCTCCAATCCGAAGGACTGGAACGAGTGGAAGCGCATTCCGGCGAACGAAACGTTCATGGCAAAGTGTCTGGGGTACAAGCGGGAAGAGGGCATGCCCTCGGTGACCAGCTTGATTCGCCCATTCTTCCACCGCGAGCTTCCGCTTGTCGGACTCAATTACACCGAGGTCGCTCACGTCACGCTGCATGCGTTCGCGCATGGCTGGACGCCGGCGATTCGGCTCTGCCGCGGCATCGTCTTCGATCGCCGTGGAACGCTTGTTGCCTTCCCCTTCCCCAAATTCTTCAACGTCGGCGAGCACGCCGAAACCAGGGACTTGCCCAAGGGTCCCTTTGAAGTCATGGTGAAGGAAGATGGGCATCTCGCGATCATCTTCCATTATCGCGGCCAGGTGATTGCCACCACTCGCGGTTCGTTCGAAAGCCCCTCGGCGAAGATCGCCAACGCGCTCCTGGCTGAAAAGCAGGACGAGTGGGCAGAAATCTTTCCTAAGGGAATGACCGTCCTTGCCGAGTTCATCCATCCCGAGACGCAAGTCATCCTCGACTACGCCGGGAGGATCGAGTTCTGTCTTCTGGCTGCCTACAGCAAGCGGACGCTCCAGGATCTCGACTACAACGACCTGACGGAACTCGGCGCACAGCTCGGTCTGCGCGTCGTGGAACGTTGGCA
>JAYRNY010000037.1:0-8569 GCA_041911975.1 bacterium
CCGACGGCAGGTCAATCGACCTGACCCGCCATGGCTCGCCAGCCCCCGCTTTGGATATGCGCAGATGTTTTCAACATATTTTGTAAGCGCTCCGTCCTCGCTATGCTCGGACTCCGCGCGCTCCCGAAACTCACTCCGGCCGCCTCCTCGGCGCCCTCCGCTCGACCGTCGGTGTGCACCTACATAAATTGTTATTAGATCCGGCAAGATTTTGCGGGACGCCTTAAGCTTATGCGAGGCGACTCAGGGAGGGTGTGAAGTGCCAGAAGTTTTGAAAGACCAACAGGCTGCAACTTTGATGGATGGCAAAGAGCTTGCCAAGTTGGTCAAGGACGAGCTGAAAGTAAAAATCGAGCGGCACACGCAAAAAGGAAAACGCAGCCCTGGGTTGGCGGTGATTTTGGCTGGCGACGATCCGGCCAGCGCCATCTATGTGAAGAACAAAGTCAAATCATGTGAAGCAGCCGGCATCGCCAGCTTCTTCCACAAGTTTCCCGCCGATGTCACTGAAAAGGAATTGATTGAGTGCGTTGAAAAGCTCAATAAGGACGACCAGGTCGACGGCATTCTCGTTCAACTGCCGCTGCCCGGAAAGCTTTCCGCCGACAATGTTCTCGACCACCTGGACCCGGCGAAAGATGCCGACGGCTTGCACCCCTACAATCTCGGTCTTCTCTTCTGCGGTAAGAAAGGCCCGACCCCATGCACTCCTAAGGGCGTGATGAAGCTTCTCGAGCATTACAAGATCGATCCCGCGGGCAAAAATGCAGTCGTGATCGGACGTTCCAATCTCGTCGGCAAGCCCGCTGCTGCGCTTCTCACACAGAAAAACGCGACGGTTACCGTTTGCCACAGCAAGACAGCCAACTTGAGCGAAGTATGCAAGCAAGCAGAAATCCTCGTTGTCGCCATGGGCAAGCGTGAGTTTGTCAAAGGCTCCTGGGTAAAACCAGGCGCGACGGTTATTGACGTAGGCATCCACCATTCGGAAGGTGAAGCCGGAGGCAAAGGAAAGATTGCCGGTGACGTTTGTTTTGATGAAGCGAAAAATGTTGCAGCGTTCATAACACCTGTGCCTGGCGGCGTCGGACCAATGACGGTGGCAATGCTTTTGGCAAATACGTTTGAGAACTACGAGCGCAAAACCGGGACGGTCGACTGAGTGAAGATTGAGAAACGGCACCTGCCGCTCTGGTCCAAAGCACTGATCTCACTAGTATTCATCAGTGTGGCCGGATTTCTCTACGCGTCCACGCAAGTGATTCTCGAGTTTCGCGCCATCAGCTTGCGCTCGACGGATAAGCAGTACATGCAAGTCTGTGCGCAAAAATTGGCGCCGTTTCCACAGCCGCTTCCCGCCGGTTACGAGTACACGTACGACCTGGATTTCGATTGGTTTAATGTCGCCCTTCTGGTGATCGAGTACGTTCCGGACAAACAGAAAATCTATTGCATCTGCCATTTGAACGATACTGCCGATGCAATCAGTACGAAAGAATTGCTAGACCGCTTCTACGACATCGGTATCACCACGGAAAACGCCAATTGCCGCTTCACGGACATTAAGAAGAAAGGAGAGTTGGAGGTCGGGTCCGAAAAAATGCTCTACATGACGGGCACGCTCAAAGATCAATCCGGCCGGATTTACGAGGGAGTAGTCGGTTGCATTCGCAATCTTGAAAAGAAGAAAACCATGCTTGTCTGGTCGCTCGGTCCGCCCGGCAAAGCGCTGAATCTCGATAATTGCTTCAATCTATTGAAGAGTCTGCCGAGTCTTTGATCATAGGGTTTTTCCTGTGTTCAACTCTGATTAGATGTTGTGTGATAATCGACTTTTGGAACCAATAAATAGGATCTGAATGTTCAAAGCCAACAGCGCAAAGGTCTTGCAGAAGTTGAAGCACTTTGGCATTCTCTACGCCATTTTTACGGCGCTGTTCCTAATTTACTTTGCGCCTGTGGTTTTCACCGGCCATCTTCTGGCCCCGGACGACGACCGTACTCAAACGCTGCCCGCGTTTCTTGGCGAAAGAACCGTCTGGGCTCCGAATCTTATGTCCGGATGGCCGCTGCATGCAGATCCGCTGGCGCAAATCTGGTACCCGCTTTCGATTGTGCTGAGCAAGTTTCCATTGCCGATTGGATGGAACCTGTTCATCATAAGTGGATATTCTCTGTGTTCTGTCTTTATGTATTTGTACGTGCGTGAGCTGACCGGTAAGCGATTTCCGGCCATCATCTCGGCGCTCGTCTTCCCGCTTTCCGGTTCAATGATTGGTGAACTTCGGCACGCCCCTGTTATTCACTCGATGTTCTACATGATGGCGATTTTGTTTGTCATGGAAAAGCTGGCAAAACGTCATTCACTCTTCTGGCTTGCTTCGGGAATAGCTGCTGTTGGGCTCTGCGTCTTGAATGGTCATATGCAATTCGTCGCATATATCTTGTCGGTCGTGGTGTTATATGCGGTGTTCCGAGCCTTGACCATGAAAGAAGGTCAGTCGAAATTCTTGCTCGACGTTGCCGCGATTGTTGCTACAGGACTGGCTATTGGTGCCGTTCAAATATTGCCTACCTGGGAGCTGATTAAGTTCAGCGTACGCAGTAAGTTTGCATTTATCGATTTCTTGTCGTACTGCTGCCACCCGATTCAAGCCATCGGGCTGGTGACTCCATTTGTGCTGGGGTCGTTGAACAGTACATTTTTCAACATTCCATACTTTGGACTCGACTTTCGCCCTCCACATTTTTTGTATCTCGGTATCTTGCCGATGATTGCAATCTTGGCGTCATTTCTCTTGATACGGAGTAACGCGATTACTCTGTTTTGGCTCGCCTTAGGGTTTCTCACCTTTCTGCTATCGTTTGGCAATTCCACGCCATTGGCATGGATTCTCTATAACATTCCGCCATTTGGATCATTCCGTGCACTCTCACTGCTTTATCTAATTGCTGCGGCCGCCTTTGCTGTTGTCTGCGGATTGGTGCTCTCCAGGCTGATGGATGAAAAACTTGCCAGGCGTCGAATCATTGTTTTCTCTGGTGCAGTTGCCTGTTTGGCCTGGGGCGCCATATCGCTATCGGTTCAAATTCTGCAAGAAATTATTGAGCTGCCGGAGCGGTCGGCAATTGAAGGAAACCTGCCTCCCTTTTGGGAAAACCCGGCGATATTGGAACCTTTCTATGCCTCCTTAATCATACTGATTGTCTTTTTGATCTGGTTGTATAAGCCGAACTCACTTCCATTAAAGGTCGCACTGCTTGTGGTGGCAGTCGCTGATCTTGCATTTGTCGGCTGGTTCAATGAGTGGCGTACCATCTCTGTTTCCACTGCCTCAATGGAAACACCGGCGCCTCTTGTTGAGTACAGAAAAACACTTGGCGAAACCAATCAGAGATTGTTTCCCGCTCGCGGTGTGTCCGGTAGCGAAGATGAGTGTCCTCCGAACCTCTCGCGCCTGTGGGGCGTCCCCAGTGCAAGCGCCTCTGGACCGCTTTTGAACACTCGCTATCTGGAGGTCCTCGGCATTACTGAAGGTGGTTTTCTGCCCGTACCCTGGACGTTTACCTCCGAGTTCAGAGGTTTTGACATACTCGCCGTCAAATACTTGACCTTACCGCACGGGGACACACGGCTGAATGACTATAAGGAGAGCGATCAGCCGATCTTCAAGAAATCAGCAGAGATCGGCGAGGCTGATATTTTTGAAAACACGCGAGCAATGCCACGTGTCTGGATGGTGGGCGAAACTCGCTTGATGTCCGACGCTGATGTGGTGCGCTCGATTCGCAGAGGAGAACTGCCCGGTGGTGAAGTGTTCGATCCGGGACGAATGGCGCTGTTGTCGAACGGCGGCATGAAGTCGGAAGGGTTTATCGCTCCTGCAAAGGAAATGAAGGTTGATAATTTCTCCGGCACGGCGAAGGTAATATCAATTGAAAATCGCATTGTGAAACTTGAATCCGAATCGACCACGGATGCTTTTCTTGTCTTGAGCGATCTGTTTTACCCCGGCTGGAAAGCAACAGTAGACGGGGCGCCGCAGGAAATAGTTCGGACAAACTACGTCTTGCGCGGATTAATCTTGAAACCCGGCAAGCATTCAATCGAGTTTCGCTACGAGCCTATTTACCTCTACATTGGCGGCGGCATCAGTCTTTTGGGTTTGCTTCTTTGGTTGGGTATTCTTTGGAAAGCGTTGCGCTCCACTGCCGAAAGTTAAAGCCTTTTGTTAGGATAGGAAAAGCGTCTTCTTTTAGGTGATGGCGTGCCTGAGGATTTCGTACCTGCTACTACTATGGAACGCGCCTATGCCCAGGCGCGGCATTGGCCCGCTGACAGAGCCTGGCGCCGCGCGTACCTTCAAGTTTCCGAAGGGCGAGTCAGCTCCGGCATGGGCATGTACCTGTGCCTGCTCGATTACTATGCTCGTCGCGATGGGATTCGGGAGCTTTTCGAGACCTGTGAGTGGATCCTCACCCGGATGGAGGATTTGAATGCAGCCGACAAGCTGAGCATGTGCCGAATCGTTTGCCACATCGTCAAATCGCTGAAAGACGACGAATTTGATGTCCACGAAGCAAGATTGAAGCTGATCCTGCGCCTGCCACTGGCTGTAATTCTCGATGCGGTTGCGGAACAGAGGCTGTCCTGCGCGCTGACCGGCTTGCTCGAGTTCTCCCGCGTGTTTGAGGAATCAGTCACTCTCAAACAATGTTCTGACTTTGAAGGTGATTTCCTCGGCGTGGCACTGGCGATTGACCGGGCAATTCGCGCCGGACATGTAAGAGACAAAGTCAAAGCTTCAGAAACGAAAACGCGAGAAGAATACGATCGCGAAAGAACGGAAGCCATAGACATGGCGGACGCGATCAAGAAGAAACTTCAAGAGCCGCCATACAAAACCTTCTCGTTTAACGACGAGGCCAGTCGCCGAGAAAGGCTTGGGAAGGAATGGCAACAGAGGCAAGCCGAACAATGGTCTAATGCCATGCAGGGTAGTGGGTCCAGTCCACCACCAGAGCCGTACGTGCCTCCAGATCCTTCCGTTCCCCAGCTACCCCCTCCGCTTGCTCACCCTGTGCAGAGCTCGGAGAAAAAACCGATGTGGGGCATGTCTGCCGAGCCAGATAAGCCTGCTGAGCTCATGCCGGCTGGACACAGCGATTTGTCCGGTGCTACTAAGCTTCAGAAGGCTGAGAACGAGCTGGTCGAGGCTTATAGAGCGTTCGGAGCTAAATCCACTCAGGTCGCACAGTATCTGGCACATCTAATCGAGGTTAAGGCAGAGCATTTCCCGGCGATGAAAATTGACGCGGAAGTGGAGCAATTAAAGGAGATTGTGGCCGACGAGTCTGTCGAGATTTCTCCTTACTTGCTGAGAAAAATACTCTCGACGATTGGAAACACTGATGAGCGCCAGCATCTTCTGTCAATCCTTGCCTTCATTGAGCAGTCGATACTGTCGAGGCGCGAAGAGTCAGTTGGACTGGATATTAGCCTGGGTATTGCGTTGTGGCGATTGATCAGTCTTTGGCGGGAGACGGATTCTCTGGTGGAAGGTCGCGCGTACTGCGATCTCTTGCTGCAGCGTTTGGCGGGAACAAGAGGACTGGACGATCCTATTGTTCGCCAGGTGTCGTCCGCGATTGTTTTTATGGCAAGGTTTCGGACCGGAGAAAGAAACCTTCGCCGTGGCAGTGATGCCCTGAGCTTAAAGGCCATCGACGAGTCGGCTGAGTTTGCTGCCATGCTCACCACACTTGCCCTTGATGATTTGCACGTCGGTCGCACTGATAGCGCCGAGCTGATACTGAATGAGCTTCTCTGGTTCTACTCGGACACGGTTGGAGATGTGAGCCGCAAGGTAGGCGAGATGCTCTGGCTCACGCAGGAGACTACACTCAATCGAGTCAGAGCATGCACTCTGGCTCTCGTGCGCCAGAGTGAAAAAATGGCTGCTGACACATACTTGAATGCTCGCCTCGGCGCCCACGCTAAGAGGCTGCTGGAGAGAATCGAAGACATTGAATTCGGCAATGAGATATTGGCTGCATTGATTATTGCCAGGCGTGATGAGAATGCATATGAAAGCTACCAGGACAGAATGGACCAGGTGAAAGAGATTTTGTCCTTGCGCAACTATGTTCGCCGTTTTGAAGAGGAAGCCGGCATTGAGTGGAAAGTTGCGATCGACAGTGCTCAGGAAAAAGCGAAGGCGCAGCCGAAATCGAAGTCGGAAGGGATCTTGTTGAAACTGAAGTCACTTGCGGAGAACAAAGAGTGGACCAATTTTGCGGCTGTCTGGAAAAAAGGAGCGCAATTAATAGACGGTGGGGATTGTGTTTATCGTCTCGGTCAAATGGGATTGCTCGCTGCTCGCGATGGGAAGTTTGATATCTGTGAAAACATCATCGCGCTTTTAAACCAGCACGTTTCGCCTTCGTGCGTGCATGTTTTCAACTGCCTGTCAGAGATTTGCGCAAAGAGATTCTTGGAATTGAAAGACTATAAACGGGCAGCGGATTTGATAGAGCGCGCACTATCAAACAAGCATCAGCTCGGTGACTTTTGCAATTGCCTGCGACTGCAGCTGGCGGAAATCTATGTCTCCACGGGAAATCTGTTCGAAGCTACGGCACTTATTTATGAGGCGTATTCGAATATTCCGGACAGCGAAACAGGCAGCGCGAAACAGCTGATAGTTTCGTAGTTGAGCCGCATGCGACTCCCTGTCAGGGCGGCATATAAGCCGCCCCTCTACAACAATGGCGGAGTGTCGGCGGCTCGCCAACACCGGGCGGCATATAAGCCGCCCCTACAACGGAGAGGGGCGAAACTGGCGGAGGACACAGCTGCTTTTGAAGTGAGAGTGTAGGGTCGCATTGCAGGCGACCACTTTTCCGAGCGCGTGCAACGCGCCCCCACGCTTCGCTTTCCTAGTGTTGCGTTTGCACGGTTACGGCGATGGGAGCGTGCGAGCCGGGGTGAGCGTTTCTCGGTTTGCGACGGTCTGTGTGTTCTTGATGTACTACTGGCTGGCGAACGAAGAATGACGCAACCAAACCGAGCACGTAGATAAGAGAAACACAAGCAGCTGCGGTTCCATAAGACCCGCCGAATAGCGCGATTAGAGGTCCTGTCATTAAAGCCGCCAGTCCGGCAATGATGCGACCGAAGCTCCAGGCGATACCGGATGCGGTGCCACGAAGTTCTGTCTTGAATTCATCGACGATGTAGATTTGCAATGCGATGAACGGAATGTAGGTCGCTACACCGACCGCAAATGCGCAGTAGTTCACGGCTGGACCGTAAGTCTTATTGAGCATGAAGGTACCGATTGCTGCCACAAGCGAGCCGATGAATCCGAGCTTGAATACTGTCGAGTATCTGAGACTGTTCACCATAATCGGAAGCAAGAGCGCCCCGAGGAAGCCGCCGATGCTCATGCAGAGCGTCGCGGTGCTGCGTTCGGCTACAGCTTCATGTCCGGTCAATTGATTGATCCACGCAGGCATCCAGGAAACGCCCGCCCAGTATCCAACGATTGCGGAGGTAGCGAGCAGCGTCACTACGATGATCGAGCGGCGATTTCTTGCGTCGAAAGCCAGCGCGAACGGGTTTGCCATGAGATCGCGCTCGTGCTTCTTGAGCAGGATCTTCGGTACGTTTTGCAAGTCATATCTTTTCTTTTGCAGTTCTTCAAAGCACTCCGGCTCTGAAATTTTGAAGCGGATGTAGAAGGTTACCAGCGCTGGAATGACGCCTACCGCAAAGAGGTAGCGCCAGCCTAGATCGCCTGTGCCGAAATTGAAGAGTCCGCAAAGCATGCAGCCGACGCCGAAAGAAGTTCCGAGCGCCGCCATTGACCATGCGCGTTGCTTGCCGGGTCGTGATGTTTCCCCCAGCATGACCGCCGCCAAAGCAATTTCACCGCCGATGCCCAAACCGACTGCAAATCGGCAAAGCGCCAATTCCCAGGTGGTTTGCACGAGTGCGCAAAGTCCGCAGGCGACCGCATAGAGAAGGATAGTGATACAGAGTGTGTTTTTTCTTCCCAGTTTGTCAGCTACAAAGCCAAACATAACGCTGCCGATTGCCCAACCGAGCATGAAGCAAAATAGGATCGACGAGCCATGCCAGCCGATCTGAACGGCGTCTTTCGTTGCCAGCAACTGGCTGACCGCCGGATACATTGCTATGAAATAGATTGTCGCGTCCATGGCATCGAAGCATTCGCCAAGCCATGTCGCAATCAGTGTGGGAAGGTATGATCCGCGCGTTTTTGCCAATAGGACGCCGTGGTCTCGCAGGGTGCTTGACGCCATATTTTCTCTCCAACTTTTCCTCGCTCCGAATAAGGTAGCCAAGTGAAAGGTTGGGGTCCACACGGTTATCCGCAAATTGGGTTAATTGTCAAGAGAATTCGTTAAGCCCGATTGTTTCGGTCATAAGCTCGGCTGAGAGCGGCGTTTGGGACTCGGGAAGCCTAGATTATTCAGTGCTTATGCAAACAGATGTAGTCAGGGATACCGTTTTCGGGTGTTCGCCATATAAAATAATGATTGC
>JAYRNY010000038.1:0-2443 GCA_041911975.1 bacterium
CATTCTTGCAGCATTTGCGCGTACTTTTCCGTCAGACCCTTCACTTCCGGACTGCGATAACCGTAGAGCTTTTGCTTGATGGCCAGCGCGCGTTTATAGAAAAGCTCGGCTTCGTTGTAACGTTTGAGACCGTGATAAAACTGGGCCAGGTTGAGAACAATGGTGGCAACGCCAGGGTGTTCCGCTCCGAAATTGACTTCGTAAATGGAGAGAATTTCCAGCTGCAGTGGCTCGGCTTCGTTGGATTTGCCCTCAATCTGCATGAGGTCAACGATCTGGCTCAAGCTCTTGCCGACATCGAGGTGAGTGGTACCCAGCACTGCTTTTCTGATTTCAAGCGCCATTGTGAAGACTTGCTCTGCTTCTGCGTAGCGCTGCTGCTTGATAAAGCAGTCACCGAGCCGGTCTAGCGTGTATGTTGTGCGAGGGTCGTTTTCCTGGAAATCGTCGGCGGCTTTTACAGCGAGCATCCAGAAGTTTTCAGCTTCCGAATACTTACCCATCTGCACAAGTTGCTCTGCAGAATCTTTATATTTTTCCCACTCAGTAACCATCATCTGACTGCAAAGCCCAAACTTTCAGAAGCCAAAAAACTAGCCTTTTAACTTTACCCGTTTCCAGTTGCTCACATAGTGCAACTTTTTCCACATGTCGCCGCGCTTCACAAATATATCAGTACAATGCGACTCCATTTTATACGGATGCTCCCCCCCATACTCTTTGTATGCCACAAAAGTGACGGTTGCAGTATCTCCGTGCACAAATGCATAGGGGTGGTCGATTGTCAGCGACTTCAAGGGCTCTTGAGAATTCGCACCGTGGGCTTCCATGCGTTTCTTGAGATCGTCTATTACGGCTTTCTTGCCGGAAATTACCCTGTGCGTGTTCTTTTCGATGGTCGTGCAGTCATCGTCGTAGTACTCGGCGGCCTTGTCTATGTTGCCGGTGTTGATCGCACGAACTATTTCTTTCAGCTCCTCGATGATCTTCGCTGACTCCGAGCAGCCTGCATGAGGGTCTACCAGGCTGACTTTGCAGAAGTCACCTTCACCAGCCAGGGATGGTTGGTATGGAAGCACAAGACAGGCCAGAGCGAGGCCGGTTGCCAAACCCAGAAAAAGTATTGATTGTTGCTTGCACATACTGCTCACCTATTTGGTCGTGCGAAGGGCGTATTCCACATCTCGAAGAGAATTGTCATTGTCTCTGAGATAAGCATCGATACGTTCGTTGCGCCTCTGCAGCTCACTTATCTGATTTTGAACTGCTTGCTGGGCGTTGAGCAATTCCTGTCTCTGAGCTAAAAGCGCTTCTCTAGTGCGTTTCAAATTGAAATACACGTCAGACTCGGCCAGGGCGTATCCGCCCAGCAAAAACACGAAAATCGCCGCAGCCAGGGCGGCAAGAATCCAGGAATTAGGCAAATTAAGCGCCTTACTCACCAAATGTCCTCGAAAGAGTCACGGCGACTGAACTTAGAAACGCCATTGGCATTGAGCCATTGTTGGCAGCCCAATCATATATTACTGCCATTTTTGATTTTGAATCACCTAAACCCTGTTTCTTTGAGGGTTTCTTTGCTTACCAAACCAGGCGAGTTCTTCACGATTAAGCCACACTAATCGTACTCAATACATTTACTGCTCACCACAAAGCATGTTCCAGGAACAATTCATTGCGAGAATCGTCGTTTTTACCAAAGTCCCGAAATAGCACAAATTTGGCAATTATTGCAGAATATCCAGAAGTGACAAGGAACATATAGACAAATCAAGTGTTTAGTGGTATAACGTAGAATTAACATTTACTCGAACGATTAAGATATCGTAACCGCGCCACAAATCCCCAAAAGAGCCACACAATGACCGTTTCCACCTCCAATGCATATTCGAGAACTGACTCGCCAAATGAGTCAGCAAAATCATTGACGGGAGCCTTCTATTCTGAAGAGATGGCTCGAAAAGCTATAGAATTTGCCCTCTTGGAAGATCTGGGCGGAGAAGGCGATGTTACTTCCAACTCCACCATCCCGGCCGGCAAGAAAGCGACCGCCACATTAATAGCCAAAGAGGGCAATGCAGTGATCGCCGGGCTCGAGGTCGCCAAATTGGTTTTCAAAATGGTCGATGAAAGTCTCGAGTTCACGTCACTTGTTGCAGAAGGTGCCTTCATCGAATCAGTACCGGTCAATCTGGCGACAGTAAGCGGCAACGCTCGTTCGATCCTCACAGCCGAGCGAACAGCGCTAAATCTCATGCAACGAATGTCCGGCATAGCCACGAGCGCACGCCAGTTCGCAGATAAGGCGCGCCCGTTCGGCATTCAAATTCTCGACACAAGAAAGACGGCACCCGGGCTCAGAGTATTTGACAAACTGGCCGTCAGACTGGGAGGCGGTACCAACCACCGCATTGGCCTGTACGACCAGAGTTTGATTAAGGAC
>JAYRNY010000039.1:0-2392 GCA_041911975.1 bacterium
GACCGCAATGGCAAGATAGTTATCCCGCCCGGCTTTGACGAAGCAGGTCCTTTCTCGGAAGGTCTGGCTGCAGTAAAGGTAGGGGAAAAATTCGGGTACGTGGACAAATCCGGTGCGATGAAAATCGAGCCGAGATTCGACAAGGCCGAAGCCTTTAAGGAAGGAATGGCTGCCGTGGTTGATTCTTCCGCAGAAGAGAAGCTTTACGGATTTATAGACAAGGAAGGCAAGTTCGTTATCGAGCCGGCTTTTGAAGAAGCCAATTCCTTTTCTGAAGGAGTCGCCGCGGTCAAATTCCAGCGCAAGGAAGGCATGGGATTCGACACTCAGTGGGGCTACATCGACAAAACCGGCAAAACGGTCATCGAGCCCAAATTCAGCGAAGCCGGCGAATTCAACAAAGGACTGGCTATCATCCAAAATGGACAGCACTACGGCGTCATCGATCGAGACGGTGCTTTTCTCGTCAAGCCGTCATATCAGTTGATTTTGAACAGCCCGGACAACACTCTGACCTATCTCAAGTTGAGCGGATCGGTCATGGGTCTGACAGGGCTTGGGCATAACTGGATAGTCAGCGGCGGGCTGTTCGGCTTTCTCGATAAGAACGGAAAAACCATCATCAAGCCAACATACGACGGCGCCAGCTCATTCTCTGAAGGACTCGCCTGCGTAGCTTCGGGCGCCGATGAAAAGGACGGACGACCGCGCAAGTGGACGTACATCGACAACACCGGCCACACGACTATCGATGGCAAATACAGTTTTGGTTTGCCTTTCTCGGAAGGTCTGGCTCCAGTCGCCAAAGGCAGATGGCAAATGGGAATGGCTCCATCTCTGGTTGCAGCAAAATGGGGATTCATCGACAAGAAAGGCAAAGTGGTAGTGCCGCTTACCTTTGACGATGCCTATCCATTCGCCGGCGGCATGGCTCGTGTAGTGTCCGACGACAAGACCGGATTCCTCGACCATAACGGCAAAGTCGTGATCGAGCCGAAGTACTCGGATGCTGATGATTTCTCGGAAGATCTGGCAGCAGTGAAAACGGACAGAGCGAAAAACTGATCAAAGCTGGGAGCGCCGGCGGCTCGCCGGCAGCAACGGGCGGCAATAATGCCGCCCTTACAGTTTGGATGCAACGGCCGTCTTTAGCGCAACGTGGGGGCGCGTTGCACGCGCTCTTTCTGGAGTGTCGGCGGCTCGCCGAGGCCGGGCGGCATGTAAGCCGCCCCTACAAAAGGTCGCATGCAATGCGACCCTACAATTGCTACCCCAGGAAGAAATCCGGCATCAGCTTCTGGCCGGGCATGACGGCGTAGGATTCAAGATCTTTCACCCCGGAGTTTTTCAAAACTTCAGAGTCGATGAAGAAATTGCCGGTGCATTCGGTAGATGGCTGCGTCAGAATCCAGTACGCGGCATCGGCGACGATCTCCGGGGTCCTGCACATTTTCATGGCGTCGTCTCCGCCCAGAAGGTTTTTCACAGCCGCCGTGGCGATGCCGGTCTCCGGCCACAAAGAATTTACTGCAATCCGTTTTTTCTTCAGCTCTTTCGACATGCCCAGCGTGCACATCGACATTCCATACTTCGACATCGTGTACGCAACGTGAGGACCAAACCATTTAGCGTCCATGTTTAACGGCGGCGAGAGGTTGAGAATATGCGGATTGGCAGCCTTCTCCAGATACGGGATGGCGGCGCGTGAATTCAAGTATGTAGCTCTAACATTGACCTGATTCATCAGATCAAAACGTTTCGCATCGGTCTCGAGAGTACCGGTAAGGCTGATTGCCGAAGCGTTGTTTACCAGTATATCCAATCCGCCGAACTTCTCCACCGCCTGCGCAACGGCAGCTTGAATTTGTTCGTCAAAGCGCACGTCAACCTGCAAAGCCAGCGCCTTTCCACCAAGTTTCTCAATATCCTCTGCGGCACTATATATAGTGCCGGGCAAACGGCTGTTCGCCTCGACTGTTTTCGCGGCAATAACAATATTGGCGCCGTCTTTAGCTGCTCGCTCAGCAATTGCCTTGCCGATGCCGCGGGATGCCCCGGTAATAAAGATGGTCTTACCACTCAGACTCATAGATTTGCCAGCTCCTATTGCCGCCATGCTCAACTGCGCGGGGGCGAAAGCGCGCCCCCAAATTCGTAAACGAGATCATATGCGATTTGACATCTTGAGTATCTACCGTGGGCATCCAAGAGTACAATCGGAACAGAAAGTCAGAATTGCCTAATTTCTTGAGGGTTTGAGCCCTCTACCCAGCTAATCGGAACTTACCGCTCGCCATTTTGTCTTCAAGGGCGGAATTGGAAGCGCATATATAGTGCAGGAGACTGGAGTGTCAAATCGACTGAAAACAGGACTGGATAGAGCTTTTGCGCC
>JAYRNY010000040.1:0-6059 GCA_041911975.1 bacterium
AAGAAATCGAACTCGAAGATCATTTGGAAAACGCAGGCGCACAATTGGTGCGTGAAGTGTGCTCCAGAACCAACGACAACGCCGGCGATGGCACCACCACCGCTGCAGTCTTGGCTCAAGCAATGATCAAAGAAGGTCTCAAGAACGTAGCCGCCGGAGCCAACCCGATGGTTCTCCGCCGTGGTATCCACAAGGCCGCTGATGCAGCTGTCGAAGAAATCAAAAAGATTTCCAAGCCGGTCGAATCCAAGAAAGAAATCACCCAAGTAGCCACCATCTCAGCAGGCAACGATGAGCCAATCGGCGCCATCATTGCTGACGCAATGGACAAAGTAGGCAAAGACGGCGTTATCACCGTTGAAGAATCCAAATCCCTCACCACCGAACTTGAAGTGGTCGAAGGTATGCAATTCGACAAAGGCTACGTCTCCGCTTACTTCGTGACCGACCCCGAGAAGATGGAAGCCGTCCTCGACGAGCCCTTCATCCTCTGCGTCGACAAGAAAGTAAACCTGCTCGCCGACCTCGTTCCGGTTCTGGAAAAGGTTGCTCGCTCCGGACGTCCATTCGTCCTCGTAGCAGAAGACATCGAAGGCGAAGCGTTGGCAACTCTCGTTGTTAACCACCTCCGCAAAGTTCTTCCTTGCTGCGCAGTCAAGGCTCCTGGCTTCGGCGATCGCAGAAAAGAAATGCTCAAAGACATCGCCATCTTGACCGGCGGTCAAGTTGTATCTGAAGAAGCCGGCACCAAGCTCGAGAACGTAACCATCGAGATGCTCGGAAAAGCCCGCCAAGTCAGAGTCAACAAAGACAAGACCACCATCGTCGCCGGCAACGAAAACAAGGCCGAAGTCGATAAGCGCATAGCAGTCATCAAGCGTCAAATCGAAGAGTCGGATTCCGAGTTTGACAAAGAGAAGCTCCAAGAGCGTCTCGCCAAGCTCTCCGGCGGCGTAGCCGTAATCAAAGTCGGTGCTGCTACCGAAACCGAACTCAAAGACAGAAAGCTCCGTTTTGAAGATGCTCTCAATGCCACCCGCGCAGCCGTTGAAGAAGGCTACGTACCTGGCGGCGGAACCACTCTCTTGAACGTAGCTAAGAAGCTAGAAAAGATGAAAGAGCAGCATCACGGTGACGAACTCACCGGTTTCTCGATCGTCGTCAAGTCCTTCGAAGCTCCTGTTCGCCAGATCGCTGACAACGCCGGCTTGTCCGGTGACGTTGTCGTCGACAAAGTGAAAGAGCAAAAAGAAGGCTTCGGCTTCAACGCCATGACCTTCGAATACGTAGACATGGTCAAGACCGGTATCATCGATCCGGCTAAAGTAGAACGCTGCGCCGTACAAAACGCCGCTTCCGTTGCTGCCATGTTCCTCACCACCGAAGCTCTCGTGGTTGATGTTCCGGAAGAAAAGAAATCCATGGGTATGCCGCAAGGCGCCGGAATGGGTGACTTCTAAATCTAATCAATATTAGAAGAGGGGAAACGGAGATCTTCGGATCTCCGTTTTTCTCTTTAAGCGAATGCAATACCTTCAAATGACGGCGAGCCGTCAACACACCGAGAGGGTACGCAAGAAAAAAGGAGCGGTACGCTTGCTCCTTTTTTTGCCATTACGGTGTGGCTAAATGATTTTTGGGACCGGGCGATGTGGGAATTGTTTCTAGAGTGGGCGCATACAATGCGCCCCTACAGCGCTCCTCACTCGCGCGCCCCCTCGCATCTATTCGGCGAACTTTGCAGTGAGCGCTTCGAGACGATGATGAGTGATCTCCTTGCGGGTGGGAGTGGGGTAGACGTTGGTGATCTCCCGTGTTTTGTCCATCAAGTCTCGATGTGCAGAGCCGTCTTCGGCTGCCGGGGGGAGGTTGAGGTTCTTGATCGCCCGTAGTTTCGTCGACGACTGTTTGGCTGATTCCAGGCGTTGGTTTTCTCTGTCAAATTCGCCAACCACCATATGCTTCAAGCCGTTGAGCCAAACTCTCAAGAATTCCATCTCAACCACGCCCCCTTTGTCAGTAGCTTTGTTACCATCCTCGGGCAGGCTTATGAAAGTTGTGTGAAAAGTCCAGTGCGCCACACTTTCTCCGATTGTAGGGGCGGCAAGCCATATTTAAGCTCCGGGTTCCGCTTCGCTGCACCCTTCGCGCCGCCCGGTGTCGGCGAGCCGCCGACACACCAACAAGGGCGCAGGCAATGCGCCCACACTGGCCTCTTGCTGTTTTCGGGCATAAAATAGAAACGCAATATAGAGGTTCCGAATCGATGTCAGATTTTCGGAAGGTCTGCCCCCAATGCCAGAGAACTTTCCAGGATGAAGATGCACTGGAAATCCTCACCGATTGCCCGGACGACGGCTCCGTTCTTATTTTTGAAACCATAGATCCGATAGTCGGCACCCTGCTAGCCGACCGGTACAGAGTCGAGGCTTTGATCGGCAGGGGTGCAACTAGTACCGTCTATCATGCTACTGACCTGGAGGCTCGCCCGTCCGATGGAGAGGGGGCGGTTGCCGTCGGGACGTCCGTGGCTGCGGTGGCTGTGAAGGTGCTGCATCCGCACCTGTCCGGCGATGCGGCAGTGGTCAAACGTTTGAGCCAGGAAGCAAAGTCACTGCGCGACTTCAGTCACAAGAATGTCGTGAACGTACTCAGTCTTGGCGTCACCAGGCAGGGGCAGCCATTTCTCGTCATGGAACTGGTCGAGGGTCAAAGCCTGCTCGACCATCTCCGCAATAATGGAGCGCTCAATAAATATGCATGTGTTACCATCTTCGATCAAATTCTTGATGCAATAGGAGCCGCTCACACTCGGGGTATCCTGCACCGGGACCTGAAGCCGGGCAACATCATGCTCGCTGCCACCGAAGAGGGCGGTTTTCATGTCAAAGTGCTGGACTTCGGTATCGCGAAGATCGTCCCCTTGCAGGGAGATACATTTTTCCGCCTGACGCAGACTGGCGAGATGATGGGAAGCCTCCTATACATGAGTCCCGAGCAGTGTCTGGAGCAAGACTGGGATCAGCGCGGCGATATCTATTCGCTGGGTTGTGTGTTCTATGAGGCCCTGACTGCGCGCGCGCCGCTCATCGGTCGCACTGCATTCGAGACAATGAACAAGCATCTGACTGAAATGCCTCCGCCACTGTCAGTGGTTCGTCCTGATATTCAGTTTGCCCGTGGTATCAACTACGTGATCATGAAAATGCTGGACAAAGATCCGCAGGCTCGTTATCAAACTGCCGAGGAAGTGCGCAATGATCTCAGGATGGTTGCTGACGGAAACGGTTCTCAGTTGGAGGCTCGAGCGGCGGCCAGTACGAAAGGCAAGGGCTTCAACATTGCCACGCTAACTGGTAAGGATGCAAATGCTCAAGCTATTAACGATCCAAACCTGCGCGGAGAATTGATGGCGGCAAAGCTGAAAGACTATTCGCGCCAGCGCATGTTCGAGGTTGGAATCTTTCTGGTACTGATGGTTATCTGGGCTGTGCCGCTCCTGTTTGCATTTGCATTCACGCCCAATGCCCTGATCGCCGCCTGTCTTTTTGGCGTGCTGCTCCCGTTCCTCGCCGCTGTTTCCGCAATGGTAGTGGTGCGTTTGCCGCGCATTCAAACTATCAACAAATTGAAGTTCCAATCCATTTTCACTCCATGGCACAGCAATTCGTACCTGTTGCCTCACTTTGCTGAGACAGGCTCGCTGCTATTGGGCACCGAGTCTAGCTTCATGTCTTCGCTCTTCGGCGGCGGGGCAAGAAAAGTGATTGAACCTTTTCAACGCGTTCAATCTTTGCCGTTGCTTATCTTGGGCAAAGAGAGAACCGGAAAAACCAGTCTTCTCGCGTCCCTTGCTGCAAACGACCTGGACGATGCAAGACGTGCGCAGTTCGTTCTCAGCCCCGACGGTGAGCTGGCTAGCCTGGTCACCCGCTGGATTGCAGCGCACCCTCAAGGTAAAGCAATGTCCCGAAGGGTGCTGTTAATCGACCTCGATCAAGAATTGTCTCAAGTTAGTATTGCGGAAGGCTACGGATATTCTGCGGTGCAGGAAGTGAGCGAGCGCATCGTCGAGGCGATGGAAGGCAGCGAAAGCGGCAGAGGGAAAGAGTGGCTCTCCAGCGAGCAAACGTACATGCTGCAATCGTCGATTGCTTTGCTCCTTGCGGCTAACGAAGTGTTGAGCAATCTGCCTGCCTTCCTCACGCAGCAATCAAAGCGCAAAGAAGTTTTCGAAAAATTGCCACAGTGGCAAGGGTTAGGAAAACAGAAAAATCCACTTGTGGCGTTGCGTAAATTCATTGAAGAGCGCGAGGGCGAAGAGTGGAATGAGCTGACCAAGCCGATTCTCGCTATCTGCTATCGCTTCCCGCTAGAAGCCGACAACGCAGCGCTCAGAATTTTCTGGCAGCATTCTTCCTTGATAAGCGAAGTGATCAACAAGCGCAGAGTGATGATCGTTAAGGGCTCAAGCCTGAGCACTTGCCCGCTTTTCTTTCGCCTTGTCTTCAACGAGGTCTTGAAACAACGTCGTCCCTCAGCCCGATTGTCCGACGCTGAGAGCTATCCGGTCGTTTATATAGATGACGTGGAGGAGTGCGGCATCTCAGATACGTTCGCCAAAATTCTGGGGACGCCGTCCGAGACAGGCATCGAATTCTTGTTATCGACTCGTACGCTTTCTAACTTTTCCGACAAAGAGCTGTCGACAGTGCTCGGAGAAATTGGCGGGTTAGGTGTCTTCGCCGTGTCGGAAAGTGATGCCGCGACCTTGATGCCGCTCTATCAGTCTTACTTCAACAAACCGTCGGGCTTGTTGGCAAACATTGACAAGGACCTGGCATTTTTCGATGCGAATGCGCAATCCAATCTCTACGATAACCAGACTAAAGTCACTCTCCCGAACATGCCGCAGATGAATTATCTGTACTTGTCCAAAACTCCGGGAAGTAAGCCCCTGCGGCTTCTTGCGCCATATTTCCCAGAGATTCGCATAACAGAGGTAGAATGGTCCACTGTCGAGTCGATGCGTACGGGATGGATGTTCAACCTTTGAGCGGCGTGAAAATTCCGAATTTGAAATTGCGCGACAGGAAACGGCCGAGTTTGCTCGCTGTTTTGATCTGCCTCGGTTTGTCGTGCACAGTCTTGGGTCCGGCCAATGCGCAAAACTCAAATCAGGCGGCGCGGCAGGCTGCTTTACAAGAGGCGCGGCAAGCGAGACAGTTGGCTGACTCGGAACTGTACGAGCAGATGGAACGTGTCTCGCGCTGGATGGATCAGTACGCGACTTGGAATCAGAAATTTCCAGATCCAGGCGATGAAACGAATTGGGCGCGCCAGCAGATGAATGCGCTTGTGCCGAATAATCCATACTCAGGCGACAAGCTTCAGCTCATGGCTGGGTTGGACGCCGAATCTACATATGCCGACCCGACTAATTCTCCGGGTTCTTACGATACCTCACCTTCAATGCAGGGAGCCGCTCTTCAGGAGTCTACTTCAGCAAACCAGGTCAATGAAAATCCCGATGATGGCTCGATTGACACTGATACCAGCGCCGACTTGAATCGCGTTTGGCTGACGTACGATCCATCTCTAAACGAGAACATGGCGCAGGAGTACCTCACTGACCCGCCTGATGACTGGACCGGCAACCCGGGCTCCATCAACGTGGTCAGCAACAACCAAAACCTGATCGTCATCTGGGGTGCGGGAGCCAATGGAAAACCAATCAGGTTTCCCGGCACTACCAAAACCCGCTTGATCATCGGTAGATACAAACTGCTTTATGGACAATCGTCGTATTAATGCGGAGAGTCATTGCAGCCTGCGTTTCCGTTCTTGCCAGCCTTTTGCTTGCATTTGCAGGTCCGTTGCAGAATAGCTTTGCTGTAGAGATAAACCATGATCGTGAAATCCACAGCATAAATGAAGCGTTTCGCAGTGCGATTCACTGGGGCGGTGCGGATGGCGCAATGACGGTGGACTTGTCACCTGGCAAAACGCTCTGGTTGTTCGGTGATACCTGGATTGTTAGAAACCCTAATTCCGGTCCT
>JAYRNY010000041.1:0-3001 GCA_041911975.1 bacterium
CAGAAAAAACTGCCCAGAAAAATGCCGGACAGGAAAGTCGAGAGCATTACGGTGAAAGCATAAGTGCTCCCGCCAATTACCATGCAAAGCGTGCGCGTCCAGCAGACTTCATAAATCATCGCCGCCGCTCCGGAAATTGATATGGCGGCAAGTGCGACATATATAAGGTTGGACACCTTGGCCGGAGGTGTCTTTTCTGATTCGGGTTTATTGTCCGAAACCAAATCAGCAATAGCCGGCCTCTCTTCTTCTTCAGTTTCGCTTACCGCAGCGGGTGATTCCTCGCCGGACTCGAAAGCGGAACTTTCTGGTCCTTTGCATTTTCCTTTCTTCTTCTTTTTCTTCTTTGATTTTGATGATTCAAATGACGCCGAGTCTCTGTCATTTGATTGTTCTTTTCTTGAATCATCAGCAGATTTCGTTTCGGCCGTTGCCTTTGAGTCTGGTTTTGCGTTCGCTTTTACTTCAAATTCCGGCTTTGTCCTGGCGTCATCCTTCTTCTTGTCCGCTACCCTTTCTAATTTTGCAGAGACAAAAAGAACGTTTAGAAAGAGGAAGAAATTCACACCGGCAGCGATCAGTGTAGTTGTTGATAAACCCAGACCGGGAAGTAGAACAAGCCCTGACTGTGCCGCACCGCATACGGCGCCTAATGTGTTGACTGCATAGATGGTGCCGATTCTATTGCCGACGGTGGAGAGGCTGTCGGTTACATATTTTGAAAGCAAGGGCAGAGTGGCGCCCATGAGCGTGGTCGGCAACAGCAGAATCATGGCTGCTAGAGCCAGTCTCAATAGGCTAAAAGAAAAGAAGTCGAAGTGGGTCAATTCCCAAATGACTCGATAGCTGGACACTGAAACATCTAGAAGGATGGGAACGATGAGCGCCCAGGCTCCAATTATTCCTTCCAGTATTCCGTACCAGAGAAAAGGGCGCGAAACTTTGTCGGCGATGCGTCCGGCCCAGAAGCTGCCCAGTGCCAACCCGCCCATGAATACTGCCAGAACTGTGGCGGTTGCCAGAGTCGTCGAGCCGAAAATGAGAACCAGGTGGCGTGTCCAGACAACTTGATAGATCAGGCTGCTGAATCCGGATGCAAAGAAGAGCGCCAGGACGAGCCAGAACATTTCTTTCTGAAATGGCTTGGACTCGCTTTGTGCGCTCATCCTTCAATTGTAGCTACTTTGATTCGGTCTTTATTTGGTCTTTGCTCGATCAGTTGGCGATGTCGGCATCAATAATGTCGTCGTCGCCGCCCTTACCGCCGGATTTGCTTGATGTAGAACCGGAAGAACCGGAATCCGAGCCGGATGCTGCTTCTTCACTGCCGCCACCGGTTCTGGCGCCTGCGCCTGCCGGTTGACGCTGAGCATCTTGCGAGATCAAAACAAGCACACCGCGCAATTCTTCGAGCAACGGCTTCAGCGTGTCGGCATCAGCGCGTTGATCGATTTTCAAGCGGATATCGGCGATCAAAGACTCGGCCTTGTTGCGGTTGCCGCTGGTGAGAGCGTCACCGGCATCCGTCATCTGGCGCTCGACCGCGTAGCAGAGGTTGTCCGCTTCGTTTCTGGCATCGGCGCTCGCTCTTGCCTTTTGGTCTTCGGCTGCGTGTCCTTCAGCATCTTTGACGAGTTTTTCGATGTCGTCCTTGCTCAGGTTGGTCGAAGCGGTGATGGTGATCTTCTGCTCCTTGCCCGTGTCCTGATCTTTTGCTGTGACCGAGACGATACCGTTGGCGTCGATATCAAAGCTGACTTCAATCTTCGGTACTGCGCGAGGAGCCGGTCTGATGCCGTCCAGGCGGAATGTGCCGAGCATCTTGTTGTCTTTGGCCATCGGACGCTCGCCCTGGAAGATTTGAATGTCTACTGCGGGTTGATTGTCTTCGGCGGTGGAGAATACTTGTGACTTGTGAGTCGGGATCGTCGTGTTGCGGTCGACCAGTTTGGTCAAGACACCACCCATGGTTTCAATACCGAGCGAGAGCGGCGTGACGTCGAGCAGCACTACGTCGCGGACTTCACCGCCGAGTACACCGGCTTGAATGGCAGCGCCGATTGCGACTACTTCGTCCGGGTTGACGCTCTGGTTTGGTTCTTTACCGCCGGTCAGGCTCTTAACCAGATCTTGAACAGCAGGAATGCGGGTCGATCCGCCGACCAGAACTACTTCTTGCAAGTCGGAAGCTTTCAGTCCGGCGTCTTCGAGGGATTGCTCAACCGGCTTGCGGCAACGCTCGACCAGATGTCTGGTCAATTCGTTGAACTTGGCGCGGGTCAGGCGCATGTCCAAGTGCTTCGGACCAGTTTCATTAGCGGTTACGAAAGGAAGCGAGATCGATGCTTCGGTAACGGTCGACAATTCGATCTTGGCTTTTTCAGCGGCTTCGGTGAGACGCTGCAGCGCTTGAGGATCTTTTCTCAAGTCGATGCCTTCGGATCTCTGGAATTCTTCTGCCAGCCAGTTGACGAGTACGTGGTCGAAGTCGTCGCCACCAAGGTGTGTATCGCCTGCGGTCGATTGCACTTCGAATACGCCGTCGCCGACTTCCAGGATGGAAACGTCGAAAGTACCGCCGCCCAAGTCGAATACAAGGATGGTTTCATTCGATTTCTTGTCTATACCGTAGGCAAGCGCGGCTGCCGTCGGTTCGTTGATGATGCGCTGGACATCAAGCCCGGCTATCAAGCCGGCGTTTTTCGTCGACTGTCTTTGCGAGTCGTTGAAATAAGCGGGCACGGTGATAACCGCGGAAGTCACCTTTTCACCCAGATACTTTTCTGCGTCTTCTTTGAGCTTGCGCAGGATGATCGAGGAGATTTCTTCAGGAGTATAGTCCTTGTCTCCCATGACTACCTTGCAGCCACCGTCCGGACCTTCCTTTACCTTGTAAGAAACCATTTTGCGTTCTTGCTCGACTTCATTGAAGCGACGTCCGACAAAGCGCTTGATGGAATAAACGGTGTTTTGTGGGTTGACAACCGCCTGCCTGCGAGCC
>JAYRNY010000042.1:0-2214 GCA_041911975.1 bacterium
ATCCACCTTGTTTACTTTTGGAACTTTCTGGGCCGGTGGCTCAACCGCCCCCCGGCGCCTATTGTCGGGCCGCCGCCAGGGGCCGACCGTGTTGGACGGGCGCCGCCGGCGGCTCCCTGGCCGGGCGGCAAGAATGCCGCCCCTACAATTCTCTAAGGGGACATGACTTTGGGGATGCGGAACCAGAAGGTGCTGCCGCCGCCGGGGGTTTCCCGGACTCCGATAGTCCCGCCGTGCTGCTCGACTATAGCCTTGCAGATGGGAAGCCCCAGCCCGGTACCTTTTCGACGCTTTCCATCCATGGAGGGCGCCTGCTCGTACCTTTCGAAGATCTTCTCCTCGAAGCCCTGGGGGATGCCGGCACCGTGGTCGACAATCTCGACCTCACAATTATCCCCATCTTCTTTTATATCCAATTCGACCGAACCTTCTTCTTCCGAATATTTGATGGCGTTGGAAAGCAGGTTCACAAAAACTTGAATCAACCGATCCGAATCACCGAGCACAGTAATTGATTTACTCGCTACCTTTATAGATACATCGTGCTCTTCTGCAAAACCTTCCACAGTGTCGACCGAACGCTCGACGACTTCGGCGAGGTCAATATCGCTATACGTCATGCTCAGCTTTCCTGCTTCCAACTTCTCCATGTCGAGCAAGTCATTGATCAGCAAGATCAATCGATTGACGCCTGTCTTGGCACTCTTCAGGCGTTTTTCACCACTCTCGTTAATCTGTCCATAAGAGCCTTTGGCTAAAAGCGCGAGCATCGCCTGCAGAGCCGTTAGTGGTGTGCGCAGTTCGTGGCTGATCATGGCGACGAAGTCTTGCTTCAATTGCTCGACGCGTTTTCTGTCGGAAACATCATGGGCAACGCAAAAGTAGAGATTCTCTGAATCAGACCAGCGCAATGACCACTGCACATCCAGCATCTCTCGCGAGGCTGTGAATATGCGCGTTTCAACATTAGCCAATGTGCCGCTTTCGGATTTGATCCTTTCCAGCGTTTCGCGAAAGTCCTGTATGTTTTCGCTGGAGATCAAATCTGTGTAGTTTTTCCCGATCAAATCGTCAGGCGCATACCCCCATGTCTGCTGCGCTGCAGGATTGACGGCAGCGAAGACTCCATGCGGATCCATGGAACATATCACGTCCACCGCGTTGTCTAGAATGAGTTTCTCTTTGCGTGTGGCTTCGGCCAACTCACCAGCCATCACATGGAAGAAACGGTCGAGAATTGCGATTTCATCCTCGCCTTTCAAGGTCGGATTCAATGGTTCTTTCTTGCTCAGAAGAACGGTGTTTTCAACCACCGAACCAAGGCGGTTCGTAGTGTTCTTAGTGAAAAGATGAATCAAACCCAATCCGACCAGGATAGCCAAAAACGCGCCAGTCAGAATAAACAACTTAACCATGATTCGCCCGCGCTCTTCTTCAGCTGCATTCAGCTTGTTGCGCTCTGCTTCGTGCGAAACCAACTCATCCAGCTTCTCGCTGAAATGAGCACCAGCTGCCATCATGCCCTGATACATGACTGTAGCTTCGACGTTGTGTATATCGCCTTCTTCCTTTAGCTTGCTGGCAAATTGGCG
The DNA here is from genome assembly GCA_041911975.1 of bacterium. Classification (GTDB taxonomy): domain Bacteria; phylum Cyanobacteriota; class Vampirovibrionia; order Obscuribacterales; family Obscuribacteraceae; genus QKMZ01. The sequence goes on from JAYRNY010000042.1 coordinate 1,593, forward strand.
CATTAGGCTCATGCCCCTGTCTGCGCTTTTTTTCAAGTCTTCTAGCAGTTGGAGTTGTTGCTGATCGTTCTTCAACATCTCCTGCAGCTCGCTAAAACTTGCCTCGGTTTTTGTCAACTTCTCTTCGAATCTCAGGCGGACTTTGTCGAGCTTCGTGTACTTGTAAATCATCAGTTGATTGGCGACGGTCTGGTATTCTCTGACCAGTGAATTGGCGCGCGCCATGATTTGTTTTGAGTGCTCCGACTTGGCAGCCAAACTCTCCACTTGAGAGAAAACGACGAACAAAGAGATCAAAACGACAAGCATCAGCCCTATGGGAACACCGACAAGAATCAAACCTTGTTGCGAGAGTCTCAGATGGCTGAAATTAAGCATGATTCTGTTTGTCTATTTCCAGTCTGTTGATATGTTATTCCTGAACTTTATCATGGAGCTAAACTGCTGTTTGGCAGTCCTTAACAAACGCGAAGCTAAGCAACAGAATTTAGAAGAACTGGAAGTTTTACGTTTGAAACCGGCTCAGATCAAAGGGCTGGATATTTGATCCGGAAATTCGATTGTGGTCTGGTCGTGCGCGTGAGGGTGACCAACTTCAGCCAGAGGCACCACTTGCAGGAAT
>JAYRNY010000043.1:0-3659 GCA_041911975.1 bacterium
AAATTTAAGCTTTATTGCCCAAAGTTTGATAAAAAACTTATTCAAATACATCCTTTACAAACAATGATTATCAATAAATTCAAATAATTTTGTATCCTGTTAGCCGGTCATCGCTTTTTGAAACATAAAAGAGGAAAGTCCGGACAGCATAGGGCAGCACAGCGGTTAACGGCCGCTTTTCATTTTTAATGGAAAAGACAGTGCCACAGAAAATAACTACCACTCTTATGGAGATGGAAAAGGTGAAAATGTGGGGTAAAAGCCCACGGTAATTTTTGGTAACAAAACTTACGGGTAAACCTTGTGTGCTGAAATGCCAAATAAACCCCGAATTTTCGCCGGCCCGGCGGAGTTTCATTTTTTGAATGTCGGGAAGGGTAGGCAGATAGACTGATGCAGTAATGCATGAGCCACGGCTGCACCGCCACCGCGAAGAATTTTCGGCCACGGTCAGTTTGGACCGGCTGCACGGGAAACGGAATTTCTTCGATGAGCCGCTCCAAGAAGAGCAGCGTATTGGCCGCGGTGCGCCGAGGGAACATGGCCAGCACGCGATACCGTAGGCTGTCACCAACGGCAGTGTATTGATAGCAGCCCAGGGCAATCTTGCACGGGTCGAGTTGTACGCGGTCCCCCGGAGTCAATCTGGCATACCGATATCGAGTCTCCCGCCGAAGAGGACGAACCGGTGGAGGCATGTGACTGGTGACCAGGACCTTGTGACTGAAATTGAGCGAAAGGCTGGGCTCATGATGGCGCCGCAGTTCGTGTCGGATCCGGCGGGCCCCTAATTTCCGCTTACGAAGTGTCGGATAGGAGATCACGCATCGACGACATAAGATCCCGGCATCTCCCGTTTCCTGATAGAGGTGTCCCCGACATAATCGCTTGCGCATATCAGCATCCATCCGGACAGGTTAGGTAAAATGATGTGTGCAAATCACACACTACAAGTCTTTGAATGACTGTCGACCAGGTTGCCTGTCGAGCGTCCCAAGAAAAATCATGATATTTCGATTTTGTGCCGTGGGTCCTTAGTGGTCCTCTGGGCTAGTATGTTCGCAAACTGTAAATTTTCATCGTCCGTAATCAGCTTGAGGCCGAACATTCCAATGTGGAACAGCTGGTATCCAAAGCTGCGCAACAATTGCATAGTTTGCTTGGCCGACATGCCAGCATTTCGTAACCGTGCATCACTAATTTCCACCATTAGGGAATCGCATAGCCCACTTTGCAATAGCTCGGTCATACCTTGCAAAACCTTCAACTCGGCACCCTCGACATCGATCTTGATGAGCCGTATTTGCCCACTAATATGACTGCGCCAATAGTCATCGAACCGAATCGTTGCCACCTCTTCAGGCATGTCATTGTCAGAGAAAACATTCCCATTCATTATGGTTGCAAGGCCAGAATTTTCTGTTGTTGCACCTGTAAGAAAGGCAGTCCCATCCTCATCGGATAATGCTGCTGCTTCTACTCGGACATTATTTACTTGGTTAAGACTTATGGAACGGAGCAGTCTTATTCGCATCGAGGATGATGGTTCGAAAGCAACTACTCGTCCACCGCTTCCTACTTGCATAGCTGCCAGTACCGAGAACCAGCCCAAGTTTGCACCGACATCGATAAAAGTATCTCCTGGCCGGAGAAGTCGGCGAACCAGATTTGATTCTCGCATCTCATAATAACCAAGAAAAAAAATCGATTGCTGCGAGTATTCTCGGCAATCAGTAATTTCAAATTTTCCAGCGCCGTAGCACGAGGTAGTGACAATAGGGCGGTCCGGATATTCGATCTGAGCAGTGACCAGATGAAGGAAGAGCCGGACTAATCTTCCGGGTAATGGGAGATTTCTGGTCATCTTCTGTAGAGACGTTGCTCTCATGCCGGCTTAAGACCATCAAGATGACTGCTAACAGATTTGGCGCAGCCGTTTAAGAGAATTGCGATGCCCGACAGATTCAGGAAGACAACCAAAGCCATAACACCAGTGGTCCCATAAGATTGGACGATCGGGATGCATAACGTGATCGATATTAGAAATTTGACACCGTCTACAATGGCTAGCGTCCGGGTCTTTTCAAGAGCGAGCAAGACATAAGAAAAAGGCTTTTCAAGGAAAGTAAGAAAGTACGCAGCCGCAAAAAGTATGAGCACTTCTTCATGGCCGACTAGGACATTGCCGTAAAAGACCGAGATTAATTTGTCTGGAAATATTGCTGCGGCCAAACAAATGGTAATCACCGGTATGGCTGCCCACTTAGTAATATGTTGAATAAAGCGGATGGCGGTTTCCAGTCCTTCGGTCGCAATGACCCTCGAGGCGCGAGGTTGAATAATATTATCTAGGCTCAAAAAGGCAACATGGAGAACGCCTACGACATTTCTGCACGCAGTAAGAATGCCGACTGCCTCACTTCCTCTGAAGAAACCCAATGCCCAAATCAGTGGATAAGTGGTCAACTGATTGAGATGGGTTTTAATCAATAGCCATTTGGAAAAATGCCAGTGACGGATCAAGACTCGCTTTGATACATGGAAGTCGACCGCGATAGCCTGCATGCTGCACAGGCCAAGGACTGCCGCAAGCCCAGATGTGACAGAAATTACCCATAGTGCGTTCACCGCATCTACGAGGTTAAGCCGAATCAGCAAGATTATGGCAACCAGCTGACCCAGATAGCTGATGGAGTCATTAAGCAGTGCGCTTGCAGCCCGGCCAATGGCAAAAAAGTATCGCCTAATAAAGTCTTGCAGCTGGAATGTTGCCGCCGTGGTGGCCAGTGGTAGGGCAAGCAGCTCCCCCTGCGACGCTGGAAACATCACCTGACTCAAAGCCATGCTGGTGTACACAAAAACGAAGGAGCCAGTGGAGAAAACAAGCTGTTCGGCTAGTACCGCCCCATAATAAGTCGGTCGATCCTCTGCGACTTGCTTCGGCCCAATGCTGAGCATTGGTGATGTGATTATAGCCGTCTGAAGGTTGTTCAAAAACTGAACCAACATCCAAGCCAACGTGAACATCCCGAATACACTCATGCCCATGGAACGAACTAGTAAAATTCCAGTCAAGAAATTTGTCCCGCTTACCAGCGCCTGATCAGCAATGGACCACTTAACGTGGGCAAGATGATTGGCCGCAGCACTAAAGGGCCATGATCTCTTCATGAGAGTAGGTGTCCCAATTGCTCGTCAACCACAGTGATTAGAGCCCGTCACTCTCCCACCTAAGCTTTAAAGCAAACCCGAACAACCCAGGATCGCCAAAGTTCAATATGGTTACAGAGTTTTAGCGCGTATGAGCCGCAAGTTCGTGCTGCAGCACTTTGAGGACAAAGAGTGAATTCGTCCTAAAATATCGACGCCACAACCTTCCAGGTTCTGTCATCAAACGAAACGCCCACTCCAGCCCATTTCGCTGCATCCATTGAGGAGCCATTCTCTTGCAGCCCGCATGGAAATCAAACGCGGCTCCCACACAGAGCTGTACGCCTTTGATCTGTTGCCGGTGATCGTAAGCAAAATGCTCTTGTTTAGGACAACCAAGCCCCAAGAATATAAGCCCGGCGCCACTGCGATTAATGCGCGCTATCGCCTCCCGGTCTTCCTCCGGTGTGAGGGCGCGAAAGGGTGGAGATTCGGCACCAAGTATTCGA
>JAYRNY010000044.1:0-2263 GCA_041911975.1 bacterium
AACCTATCCCTCCAATGCTGACCGCTGGAAAACGCAGCTGGTGGCAAAATGGGTGAACCCGATAACCGGACGTGCCGAGCCGATTGTGCTGCAAGTCGTTTCTCTCGATGTTGGACTGGCATACATATTCGGCGGAGCCGAGACGACCAAGAAAGCACTCGAATACCTGGGCACAGGAGCAATGTGGGTTGATGAAACCAAAGCCGATAAATGCTCGATCAAGTGCATGTCGACGTTCGGCACGGAAAAATCAGTGGATGGTTTCCGTTCCGTCAATTTTTTCATTCACGGGTTTGACCGTGACGCGCTGGTTCTGCCCGGACCCACGCCGAAGGACCACCATTTCATCTATCTGGAAAATGGCGAAGACATGACAGCTGCAAAGGCTCAAGCGGCCTTGAAAGACAAAGCCTCTGGCGAACGCTTGATGCCCCAGCGACTTTATCTCGTCCGCATGAAAGAGGCAGGAGATCCCTTCATCGTCAAAGATGCAGGCTATTTCCTGGTCGGTGGACTGGCAGGATTTTCATTTTTTCTCTGGGCAATTTTCGATCTACGCAGCCGCCTGAAGAGAGAAGGTCGTAAGATTCGCATTCTCGAGATCCTGACGGTTACTTTTCTTTTACTTGTAGCGGTTCGCTATGTACTGAAGCTACTTGCTTAGAATTCTTTTCACTTCGCCTGCTTTGAATGTCATTAGAATGATCCGGTTATGTGACTCATTTTGGCGAAGTATCTGTCATGCATGATAAACAATCGCAGAATCCCCACCCGAACCCGAAAGACCGCAACCGTTCAATAATCTGGGCCCGTTTTGCCGCTGATTCGACGGAATGGTTGATTCTTTCATTGCGCGCTACAAAAGTAGTTTGCGACGGAGTGGAGCAGCCGCTGGTCTCTCTGGCTCTTTTAGGGCCGGGCGGCAAAGTATTGATGGAAACGCTTATCAAAACAGCCGAATTCAGCGCGCGCGAGGCCCTCGAAGGTCACGGCATCGACTACTCCGTGCTGATGAAGGCACGCAAATATCAAGACGCTATTGCAGAGATCAAACAACACATCGAACGCAAGCAGGTCTTCTGCTGGGATGCTGTAGAAACGAGACAAACCCTCACGCAGGTGGCTGTTGCAAATAAGGCGGAAGTACTTTCCTTGCCCCTGATCAGCGTTGCTGAAGAATACGGACGTTTTCTAGGCAATCTTAAGCCAGCAACATCGTCTTACGAATTGCCGGCATTGAAAGAAGAAAAGAGCGCGCGGGAAGCCGCCAGAGAAATTCTCATAACGATCATGGAAATGGCCGGCAGCAATCAATATCTCGACAGCGCTAGCGCCTCTCCCATGGGATGGACAGGCGAGTTTTACCGCCCTAAAGCAACTCCTGCCGAAAAGATCAAAGGCCTTTTCGGCATCGATTAAGCATCGGCACTAATGACTGCCAATATCAAAGAGCGCGCCCAAAGGTCGTCTTATGATGCTGTCATAGTGGGCTCCGGTGTAAATGGGCTGGCGGCTGGAATCACACTTTCTTCTGCCGGCATGTCCGTGCTTGTTGTGGAAGGTCAGTCCACTATAGGTGGAGCGTGCCGCTCTATGCCACTGACCATCCCCGGTTTCACACATGATATTTGCTCTTCCATTCATCCTCTGGCGGCGGCGTCGCCTTTTTTTCGCTCCCTGAATCTCGAACAGCACGGGCTCAAGTGGATTCATACCGACCTTCCTTTCGCTCATCCGTTTGAAGACGGATCGGCCGCTCTCTTCGATCGTTGCATTGAAAAAAACGCGCAAAATCTCGGTGACGATGGCTCAGCCTACAGGCGGCTTTTCAACAGTCTTTTGCCTGATTGGGATGACGTATCACCGCTCTTGTTGAAGCCTCCACACTTGTTGAAACATCCATTTGCCCTAGCGCACTTTGGTATGAAGGCATTGATGTCGGCAAGGACACTTGCAGAAAGGAAATTCAAAACAGAAAAAGCCCGTGCTCTTTTTGCCGGGGTGGCGGCGCACTCCGCGTTGAGGATGGAAGACCCGGCATCGGCTGCCTTTGCGATAGTGCTATCAGTGGCAGGTCATGTAGTCGGCTGGCCTTTTCCTGAAGGAGGCGCGCAAAAATTGACCGATGCATTGGTTTCTTGCTTTGAGTCCAAGCAAGGTGAGATCATTGTCGATTGCCCGGTCGAATCGCTGGACGATTTGCCAGATTCCAAGCTTGTTTTGTGCGATCTTACTCCGCGCCAATTGCTGAAACTTGGCGGTC
>JAYRNY010000045.1:0-3824 GCA_041911975.1 bacterium
TTAGAAACTTTTTGAACAAGTTCAAATCCAACGGCAAAGCTTCTTCGCAGCCTGCAAATCGCGAGGTCGACGAATACGCGCTCGAAAGCTGCGAAGCGGTTATCTATCAGCACGTGAATGGCACTGCTAAGGCCTCGGCTCGTGCCTTGATTGATAGTCTGAAAATGATGGAGGAATTTGGAAATCCGGCACATGTTTATGCGGCAACTCAACTTTGCTCATATTATGACGATGGGGTTCGCAAACAGTCATGGAAAACGCTTGAAGCGCTACTGCGCGATGTTCCCGTCCATATGCTCCCTTCAATCAGCTTGCACATGCGGCGCCAGGGCGTGAATGTGGAGCCCACTTTCAGAGGCATCGAGCGCGACATGCCACTCAAGGTCATTGGGATGCTTTCCTTTAACCGAAGTGGATTCATACGAGAAGTAGCATTGAAGGAGCTTGCGACGATGTTCAATGGCAAAGAGCTGCCTTTCCTCATCATTGCTGCAAATGATTGGGTCGCCAACATCCATGTGCTGGCGACGGATGCGTTGGAGAGGAGAGCGAATAAACAATACGCACCATATCTTGTGGAAAACCTCTCACTTCTTCGCCGATTGTGGAGGTCAGGTCGTCATCAATTCGGGCGTCTTCAAACTGACGTAGAAAGTTTGGCAGCCGCAGACATAGGCGCCAAAGATCTTCCCGGACTGTTCTCTACAGACCCGGAAAGGCAGCTATGGCAGTACGCGTTCAATCTATGCATAGAGGCGCAGGAAAAATCCGCCGAGGAGATTGACGAGCTCATTAAGTTCGGGCTGAACTACAGAGATATGCGTATCCAGCAAATTGCAGCCGGCAAGGTGCTAAAACAATATACACCGGAAACACTTCGTCAGTATGTGCCGATACTCTTGCAGCACCACCTTCCGCAAATTCGAAGAGAAGCCCTGAGATGGGTCGTCAAAAATGAATGGGATGACTACAAGAACACGCTACATCAGTGCCTTTTCGACAGGAGCATGAGCGTTCGCCTTCTTGCTCAATACCACATGGACAAATCAAAGGCTTTGCCAATCTATGAAGAGAACCTTCGCGTTAAAAAGTATTCGCTGGAGGCAAATTTGCGCGGACTTTATGAGATCAAAGCAGACATAGATCAAAATACGATTGAGTCATTCTTGAGTCACAGCAGTGGAAAAATCAGAGCGGCTGCATATGCACTCTTGTTTCAGGAAAAACCCGCGGATCTCCAACAGATTGTAATGCGCGCGCTGGCAGACGCGAGTTCTTGTTGCGCCAAAGAAGCATTCAAGTTTCTGCAAGGCAACAGAGAGCTACTTTCGGCTGAAGAATTGTGGGAGTTGCTAAACTCAAGTATCTCTGTGCGAGGAAAAAAAACCACAATAAGTGCCATGGCAAGACTGGGCAAGTGGCAAGGTCTTGAATATCTATTCTTGGCAAAAACGGTCATTTCTCCCGAGCTGCAAGAGTATGCAGACCACTACTTGAATGATTGGGGACGAACGTACAATCAGTCATTTATCAAACTGTCCAGAGAACAACACGAACGATGCAAAAGTGCCCTGGCCAAATGCGAGAGTCTGATGACCGAGAAAAGACGTCATTCTTTCGAACACCTGCTCAAAAACAATCTGGAGATTTCATAACAAGCTGCCAGGTAGACGCTTGCTATGTCGAGAGTACCTCAGCCTTGAGGCGGTGGAGAACACCATGGTTTGCGAAGAAGAGATGTGCGGTGCAATTGATGCCGGTGATTGAACGCAAGTCGCGGACGTAGCCTAACATCTGCGGCAAGTGTTCAGCAGCCTGAGTTTCAATTTCCGCTATCGGGAAACTATCGATCTTGTAGTCGACAAGGTGCCACTCGCCGTCTTTGTCTTCGATGAGTAAGTCAGGACGTTTGTCTTCCAGACCTTCATCCACATAGCTAAAATATGGAATTTCGTGCAATCTACGGCGCGCGTTTTTCATGAGGAGGAACAGATCGCTGTCACAGAACTTATCCATCCAGCGCTCGCCTTGTTTCACCAAATGCTTCACCACATCAGGGTGGCTAGCCCAGTCGCCTTGCGCTAGCGCAACTTCTTCCAACAACCATGACTGTGGCTTCTCTAACCGCGTAAGCATGTGTTCCATTATCGAGTGGAAATAAGTACCTACAAGTGTTGCTTCCAGTCGCACTCCCTGTTTGCCTGGAGTAATTCTTCTGCTACTTGGCGCACGAGGCACTGCTATGGCATCAAGAATCGGCTCAATCAAATCAAGACGCAAGTTCCTTTTCGCTTCGTCGAGCTCTTCAATGACGGCTACTGATTCCAGTTCTGCAGGCAGTTGTGGCATAAGCTCATAACGCCGCAGGGCAACCTTTGCTTCTGGTGCCAGATCAAAGGAGAAACGCTCTTCTCCTGCATAGCTAATCGGCACCATCTGATCGAATAACCAGGTGGAAAATGACTTAAAGCGGCTTCGATTTGCGTCAATGAAAAGAGCGAGGTGATCGCGCGGGCGAGTCATCGCTACGTAAAGCAAACGCTTCCTCTCTTCCGCTTCCATGTCATTGTCCACAAGTTTTACGAGCTGGAACCATGAGGGTGTGTTCTGATCCTTTTCTTGCTGAGTAACACTGCGATCGGAATTAAGAGCAATACCGTATTGCTTGTTGAAGAGAAGTTTGTTGTAGAGCGGATCGATTTTCGAGGAGAGGAAAGGAAGAATCACAACGGGAAACTCGAGACCTTTTGAAGCGTGAATGGTCATGAGTTTCACAACGTCATCAGTCTGCAGCGGAGCATCGGCTTGTTTGACATTGTGCTCCCTCATCAGCGAGAGCCGGCGCGCAAACTCACCAGGTGAAAGGCTCTCATTGGCAGTTGCCAATTGAACGAGCTTCCAAAGATTGCGCGATCTCTGCCGCCCATTTTTTGAAGAAAGGAGAACAGTGTCGTAATCTGTCAGCGATAGGATCTCTCGCACCAACTCACCAAGTGGCCTAAGTTGCGCACTTTCTCGCAGTTTTCTCAGATGCGCCACTGCCTGACGGCAAATTTCGAAGCCAGGTTTCCTCTGATCTGCAACCTTGCATAGCAAATTCCATAAGTGTGGATTTTTGGGATTTCCTTCGTCAGTTACAAGTTGATGAATGATGTCATCTGTGACTGAGAATATTGGCGAGCGCAATGCGCCTAGCAGCGAGTGGCTATCGAATTCGTTGTCGAGGAAGCGCAGCAAATTCTCAATATCAAATACTTCCTGACGCATGAGAAAGCTCTTGCCGCCCAGAGTAACAAATGGAATTGAATGCCTCGTCAGAGCATCTTCAAGCGGAGCAAAGTGATTGTTCTTCTGAACCAAAATCGCAAAGTCCCCGAACTTGGCCGGTCGCGATGCAGTACCATCCTTCAACTGGATCGGCAGACCGAGGCGAACTTTCTCTTCAATCCACTGACAGATCAACTCGGTTTCGTGGACTTTTCTCTGCACGTCGTTTTTGCCTGTAGAATCGAAGTACAAAACTTCCATTCTCTCGGTATCGACGACGCGCTCTCGATGTGCATTCAAACCCTCGAATGCTGCGCGATAGATCTGCGGATCATCACCAGGATCCAAAAGATCTTCGAAAATTCGATTAACGCCGCAAACAAGATCAGGATGACTGCGGAATGATTTATTGAGGGGAATGACATTCTTCTCGCCATTCAAGAAATCGATCGTCACATTGCTGGGCACACCGGACAGAGCATTTTTCCACTCGTTAAAATTGGAAACATCGGCGCCCTGAAATTTGTATATCGATTGTTTGTCATCGCCGATCAAAA
>JAYRNY010000046.1:0-1564 GCA_041911975.1 bacterium
ACGACCCGGGCATGCTGATTGACCAGGCGACGGCGTTGATTCGTCTTCAAAAGGGGTTCGGGGTGAAGATTCCCGACCATCTCGTCCTCGTCACCGATGGAGACGTCTCTCTCTTGCAGATGGAGAAGCTCGACTTCTGGTCGGGCTACAAAATCCACCGCATCGAACGCGGCAGCGACCCGGTCCCGCAAGGGATGCTGGCCACCGCCGCCGATTTGAAGGAGCTCTATCGCCAGGCCAGAGCTGTTGCAATGCAATGCAAGGCCTACATCATGACGCGACCGTATGACGTCACCGGTTTCCATCACGGCAACTGGGGCGTGACCACGGAAGCGTTCACCAACTGGGCTCCGGGCAAGACACTGGCTGCCAAAGACGTGGTCATCTTCGACCCCGTCTCGCTCAAGTACGACAAGCAGCCCAAGGCCTGATCGCTTGAAAAGGAGGCGCTTCGAGGGAATGGCAGGTGGTTTCCAATCACCTGATATTCTGCGAAGCGCTTTTCCTTTTGCCGACATCTTACTATATGTTTTCGTATTTTTGCCGAGAACCAGGCTTTGACGAACCCGGAGCATGTCGATGCGGACAGTTAGACAATCACCTCAGAAAGTCTGCGAACTCCCTCGCGAATAACGGACGTCGAGAGGTCGGCAAAGCCGAGAACGAATTCCCTTTGCGGTGCAAGACCGGCATAAAAAGGCGATATAGGCGTAATGCCCACACCTTTGTCCAGCGCTCGCCTGGCTGTCTCCTCATCAGTGAGTTCTGTTTTGAACTTGACGTAGAGGTGCAGACCAGCATGATCTCCGGCGATCTCCACTCTTTCTCCAAAAAATTCATTGAGACTGGAGATCAGGGCGTCATGCCGAGCTTCATAGACAGACTGCATGCGCCTGATATGCTTGCGAAGCATTCCTCGTTGAATGAAATCCGCCAGGGCGCATTGAATCGGCAAAGGCACAGCGTCGCTGCCGAATTGCCTGACTTTGGCATAGACAGCGGTGAGATCGCGTGGCAGAACCATGTAGGCAACTGACAGGGAGGGGAACATCACTTTGGCAAAATTACCTACATATATGACCGAATCCAGTTTGTCCAGTGCCTTTAAAGCAGGCATCGGATTGCTGCCGTAGGTAAATTCGCTGTCGTGCTCATCTTCGACGATGAAGGCTCCGCTGGTTCCGGCCCAGGAAAGCAAGTTCAAGCGCCGCGTCAAAGAAAGCCGGCTGCCCATCGGATATTGATGAGTCGGCGTCAAATAGACCAGGCGTACTCGCAGCGACGGCGCACGCAGCAACTGGTCCACCATCAATCCGTCGTTGTCCACTCGAAGCGAAACAGTGGACGCACCCTCACTTTCGAAACTGCGCCTGACGGGAGGATAGCAGGGCTCTTCAACGACTGCCAGGTCGCCCCGCTCCAAGTGAATGCGCGAGATAAGATTTAGTGCCTGCGGCAAGCCGGTCACAATCAAAATCTGCTGCGGATCGCATTTGATGCCCTTCGATTTTTCCAGATACTTGCACAACACCTCACGCAAAGGTCTGTAACCGAGTGGATCTTC
>JAYRNY010000047.1:0-5171 GCA_041911975.1 bacterium
ATCGTTCAGGAAGCTTTGAATAATGTGGGGAAACATTCGAAAGCCTCCGTCGTCGAGCTAAAGATAGAGAAAATCGACCATCAATTGACCATAGCCGTCTCAGACAACGGCAGGGGCATCGACCCGAAACTGATCCGCAAGGATTCACACGGGCTACTCAACATTCGGCAGCGCGCTCAATTAATAGGCGCTCAGGTTGAGTGGAAAAAGCCTGTCAAGTTTTCCTCAGGCACCGAATTGAGCCTTAAGATAAACATGGACGAAAACCCAGTAAGAAAGGTGGATGCAACATGATACTCATCGCCGATGATGAAGAAAGAGACCGTAACTGGCTGAAGAGCCTTCTCACCGAGAATTTCCCTGACAATATGCCGGTCGAGGAAGCTCATGACGGGCAACAGGTCGTGGAGATGGCTGCAAAGTTGAAGCCACCGCTGGTTTTCCTGGACATCAAGATGCCCCATTTGTCGGGCATCAAGGCTGCCGAGCAAATTCTCAATTCCCTGCCGAACACCGGCATCATTATGCTTTCCAACTTTTCGGACGAAGTATACGTTCGACAGCTCTGGAAAGTAGTGCCTCCCAACGGCGTTTTCGGCTACGTTTTAAAAAACGCCTCCAACGAGCAAGTCGTGGAAGCAACAAAGGCGGTTCTTTCCGGAGACTGCTGGATCCACCCTGGCATTGCCCGAGTTATACAAAGAACGCAAAACAGAGCCACCAACCTGACGACAGCCGAATATGAAGCGCTCGTCTGCATCGCGCTCGGCATGACGGACCACGCCATCGCCAAACGTTTGTACTTAACAGAAAAGGCTGTACAGAGCCGTCTCAAGTCCCTTTATGCCAAACTGGGGATACCGGGACGTGGTGAATCACACGATACCGAATTCAACCAGAGATGCCGCGCCGTCTACTTATCGACGAAACGCGGTCTCATCAATCAGTCGGAACTGGACGACTGGGAAACCAAGCTGGCGCAGGAAACCAAAGCCGGCACATAATGTCGAGGACAGTGAAAGTAAAAATGACTAGAGCTAACAAAGTGAACAGATCCAGCAAGTTGATAAGACTGAACCGATCAAGATTGAACACCATAGGCGCAAGCGCCACTTTGTTGTTTGCACTTTCCCTGTCAGTGGCCAATCTGGCCGGTGCCGCACCGCAGAAGGTTGTCCCGGTCGCCAAAATTGCCGTGCATCACACCCGCATCTCGCCTCCACATGCGGGTGTGAAACTGCTGGAAGACATCTTGAGCCGCATGCGCAATCTTCCGCAGATTGCCATGACAAAGAACAAGCAGAGTTTTCAATATCAGCAAGCGCAGCAGTCCTCCGTGCCTCAGGGCGCGACCGATCAGCTGCTGGCGATAAGACCCAAGGAAAAATCCGATAAAAAACGCACGATTGCGATGGCTGAGCCCAGACCGGCAGACAGCTTCTCTTCCTCTCGCGCCAAAGACAGCGGACGACTGGACGACGCCAAGACGCTGGCCGGCGCAGACACGCTGCGGCGCGCCTCACACGGGGCGCGCAGTTATGAAAGAGAATCTCTCGCCGCTGGGAAGCTGGCACAACAGCAGGTCAGGGGCGGCATGATCAGCGGCCTTCCCTCCTCGAGTATGGGCGCTTACACACCAAACGCCTTCAACGCTGCCAACACAAAAGGTATTCAAAACTTCGATGCGTACGCCAAAGAAATTACGGACAGGCTTTCCCCTGAGTCCCGTCAAATGATGACCGCATCAACGAGAAATCTGTTTAACGCAACAAAAAAACTCGAAGAAGCGCAGCAAATAGCGCAAAACATGGGCAAACAAAGTGCCGGCGGCGGCGGCAGCGGATATGCGAATACTCGCAATCAAATAGTCGCCGACGAGCGCCATGCGCCGGGGGGCAGCTTCCGCAGCGAGGCAAAACAAGCGAAAGTAATTTCCACAAACCCACTCATCACCGAATACGATAAGAATAATGCCGCCGCTGGTGCCGGCGCGTCCAGTGCGGCCGGTGATGACGATTCGGGATCAATGCTCGCCGACAAAGAGAAAGCAGCGGACAAGCCTCAGCAAATCGCTCGTGCATTGCCTGCACCGGCAGCGCCTATGTCAATGCCCTTCGGCGCCGGCAATGAGTCTTCCCCGGCAGCGCAAAAGCCGCCGGCAGAACCGAGTCTTTTCAAACACGTTCGCGAATTCCTCAACAGAGACGGCTCCAGCATAGCGGGCGCCTCACGTCCCCTAGCCGAAGGAGCGGAAAAGAACAAACCGATTGAAGTCGCCTTGCTGCCACCAAGCGTGGTGACAGGCATTCCGCTGGTTCGCCTGGGAACATCCGAGTCGGAAACCAACAAGGCGCTTGCCGGCAAGGGTTCTCTCAACAAGACAAAAGTCAACGAATGGTCGGTGTGGTCCCTGCAAAAGCCGGGCAATGACGATGTGTCGCTGCAAATATACGCACGCAACGGACAAGTTGAGGCGATCCGGATTTTCGACCCTTCATTGATCTCGCCAGAGTTCGGCGTCAAACTGGGCGATGAGCTGTCCACCGTCAAGCAAAGATTCGGAGAACCTGCATTCATCCTCTCCGAACCTCAATCGCGAGGCGGACAAAACTACGTCTATCCGATCAGCCAGGTCAGCTTCCAACTAGCAATGGCAAACAGAACCAGCGCCCCCAAAGTCGTTAGCCTGCTTATCTTCAACGCCAAGTAATCGCAAGAACTCCGGCAGCTAGCCGGTATTCTTGCCAATCATGATCTGTCGAGTCGCATTGTTTGCGCCGACAAAAATAAGGTCTCATACAGCTCGACCCGACATTCCTCAAGCGGCAAGCAAATCATGTATTATTTGTTTGATTTCTGCGGAGGGGCAAATGAATCAGAGAGATTTCTGCCGCATATCTTTGGCGGTCCTGGTTTCGACAACGATCTCAACTGGCTTTCACACAGCGGCACAGGCAGCGGACAAAGCAACTGCGAAATCGGACGCAAAAAAATCCGATGAAACCAAGTCAGACGCGGGCAAATCTGCAGCGGCCTCGACAGCCTTCGATACCTCGAATCTACCTGCAACCAACGCCGCACAAGCCAAGCTGGCTCCGGACAAACGCGACGCCATCAAAAGACTGATGAATGTCACCCGGCTTCCGCAAGTCGCAGACAAAATGTATGACATGCTTCTATCCCAGGGCCAGAAGAGTTTCGAACTGAACCTGGCAAGATCGATTCAAGAAGATCCTCGCTTCGGCGAAGAGCAGAGAAATGCGCTGATGGCGCAGGTGGTCGATTCCTCGATGCGAATGTTTGCCCGCTATAGAGAACTTTTGCCCAAGGAAATCAATCTGCCGGACGTGCTGGAATCAATATCCACGCAGGTTTACGACAAGTATTTCAGCGCCAAGGAACTAAACGACATCTCCGATTTCTACGAGACTCCGGCCGGCAAGAAAGCTCTCGATGTGCTGCCACAGGTAATGCAAGAATCAGCACAAATGACCGGTGAAGTCGTAACGCCGAAAGTGAAGGCAATTGTCGCCCAAATTGTTCAGGAGGAGCGCGGTCGCTTAACGGAAAGCGCTCAGAGCCCCAGCACTACTTCCACGGGTACAGCAAAACAGCCGGAAGCAAAACAAGAATCAAAGCAAGATTCAAAGCAAGATTCAAAGCAAGAAAAAAAATAACAATTTCCTGCCTGTGATCGGTTAGGATCCTCTGGTAATGCGTCTTATTTGTTAAATGGCGCTATCAGTGGCTGTTTGGTCTAGAACCCGTGGCAAGCACGTACGAACCGCTATATCTTAAATATAGACCGCAGTCTCTTGGCGATCTGGTCGGTCAACAGTCGGTCGTTCAAACTTTGACGAATGCCATCGAGCATCACCGCGTCGCCCACGCCTACCTTTTCACCGGACCGCGCGGCTGCGGAAAAACATCATCAGCGCGGATTATGGCAAAGTCGCTCAATTGCCATAACGGCCCCACCCCAAAACCCTGTCTGGAATGCACTTCCTGCCTGGAAGTCAAACACGTCAATTCGCCCGCCGTCATCGAGATAGACGCAGCTTCGCACAACAGTGTCGATGATGCGAGACTCTTGATTGAACGCGCGCCGCTCGTCACGGTTGGCAGCACTTACAAGATTTACATCATCGACGAATGCCACATGCTGACGAAAGAAGCCTTCAACGCTCTTTTGAAAACAATCGAAGAACCGCCGCCCAATGTCATCTTCATTCTGGCGACGACGGAAGAGCACAAAGTCCCGCCCACGATCATCAGCCGCTGCCAGCGCTTGATGTTCAAACTCATCAACCATGATGAGCTGGCGGTTTATCTACGACAGGTGGCGACAAAAGAAGACATCAACATAGACGACTCAGCCATCGATCTAATCGCGCGCCGCTCCGGCGGTGGGCTCAGAGACGCGCTCGGGCTGCTGGATCAAGCCTCTCTTCTGGCGACCAGCGAAAAGCAAGTTCAACTGGATGATTTGCTTTTGCTTTTGGGTTCGGTGAAGGAAGATGTTTTACTCAACTTCAGCAAGGCTATTAAGGAAGGCGCTGCCGAGCCGGTTTTGCAGGCAGCAGCCGGCCTGCTTGGCGAAGGCAGAGAGCCCGCTCTCATCGCGCTCGAACTGTCGAAACACTTTCTCAATCTGGCAAAAGCACAGTTGCAAATTCCAGTGCTCGGCTCCCCATCCTATTTGGCAGCCCTGAAAGAGCAGTCGCAATTGTTTGACAGAACTGAACTGGCACAAATGGTCGAACTATTGTCGGGTCTGGAACAAACCTGCCGCCGTTCTACCCAATCGGCGCTGTCTCTGGAGATTGGCTTACTTTCTCTGTGTCACAGGTTGGAGATTACAGAACTGAAAGAGCTGAAAGACAAGGTCAGCGATCTGGAATCAAAACTATCCTCGGGCGCGCCACTACATGCGATGCCACAGCACCGCCCACAGTCCAGACCAGTTTCGGCGCCGCCGCCGCATTCCGCGCCTGTTTCTCATGCACCGGTAGCAAGTTCTCACTCGCCTGCATCCGGATCGCATACTGCTGTTTCAAGCTCAGCCCCATCGCATTCTCCTGCTCCGCAAAGCGCACCGCAGGCTCAACTCCAAGCCAGTGCAGCCGAACCCGTCTCTCCCACGCATGCATCGTCGCATGGTGAGGCAACGG
>JAYRNY010000048.1:0-1546 GCA_041911975.1 bacterium
ATCGCTTCAGCAATTTGTGCGGCTATACCATTGGGACATTGGCACTTATGGAAATGTTGCGGTTTCAACAATTACTTTACTAACTGCTGGTCTGTGGATATGGACCGGGCGCAAGGAATATCGAACAGCGACGGTCGAAAAGCCAGAGGATGCGGCGGACCGGGATACTAATTCGTCGGGAGAAAAGTAAATTGCTTTCTGGTATGCCTACTTGAGAAATGAAACCTCAATCAGTTTCATCGCTGACCTGAAAGCATGTTAGACCTTCATCGCGCCACATTTGCACGACTGAGTTTCGATCGTCGATTGCCAGCCAGGGATTCCACTCTTTGCGGATCTTCTTCAGCAATTCACGTTTTACAATCACATCACTGCGAAAGTCTTTTGCCGGGCGCATGAAGAGCAAATGCGGTTCAGTCCAAAATCCATGCCGTGTCAGCCAGTGCTTGGTTGTGTCATAGAGATCAATTGTTCTGCCGGAAACATAAATGATCGGATAGGTTTCCCCCAGCGAACGCACCACTCTGGCAACCGGCTCAATCAGCGGATCTTCAGCTACAAGAAACGGATTGAGAAACCCTTTCCAGTTCTTAGGAGAAGTTTCTATGAAGTGCATCCGGTGTGTGCAATCCGCGAGAGTGCCATCCAGGTCTACAAGAACGCAATCAGAAGAGTTTTTGTTTTTCGCCAAACCAAAATCCTATGCCGGGGCTCGCACAATTCTAGCGCATGCGCATCCTCTGCGGTTTGTGTAAGACCGGCAATCTATTCTTACGCGCAGCAACGGCAACGCTCTGTAGCGCCGGCGGCTCGCCGACACCGAAGTTTCCAAATTTTTTCTGCTCCTTCCATCATCGCTTTTATGGCTGTTTTGCAGGTATGGCAAAAATGTAAATCAGTAAGCACTTTGCCATGCCCCACTTAAGGGTGATAAGCCTAAAAGCCCCCAAATTTCAGGGTTTGGCTCCAGGTCGTTTTGGGATGGCAACCGGGCATAAGACAAAGGTACAGGTTCGGGAGGTGGGCAATGACCGATTCGTGGCAAACGCTTACAGCCAATGCGGAATCAGCCGCTCGCGGCGGCAGATATGCCGAGGCGAAGGACTTCTATAGGCAGGCTCTCGCGGATGCTGAGTCCAGACAGGACCCGGTCCACGCCTACCATAGCCAGTGCAGCCTGGCGTCTTTGCTCAGGCTCCTCGACGAATTTCCCGAGTGCGAAACGATGCTGGTAGCAGCCATGGAGCTGCGCTGGCAATATTCAGATCAGCTAGCCCGCGATCCTGTGTCGCCTTTCAATGACATTGAGCGCTTGCTTTCCAAGCAAAATCGGCTGCCGGAGCTGGAACAGATGTTCACCGCCGATGCAAACGAGATGCAGGCAAAACACGGTCGCGATTCATTCGAATTCAAAATGAGCTTGTTGAATCTCGCAAAAATGTACGGAATGCATTTGAAAGACATCGACCAAACCAGAGTTATGTTCGCAGAGCTCCTGGAATGGGCCAAGACAATGGATGCAATCACGCGCAAACTGGTCTATTCA
>JAYRNY010000049.1:0-7298 GCA_041911975.1 bacterium
CGGTGCGTAGTCGGCAGTCGGTGCCGCCTCTTGCACAAATTCTTGCACAAATGCTTGCGCTTGTCCCATGCCTCGTGCAAAGCTCGGCACTCCGCCTGGCAGATCCGGAGCCTGCGGTGCATCCGGTGAGCCAGGGCTTGGCGCGGCGGGTCCTGCCGGTGCAGCTTCGCCTTGAGGCGAAAGCCCACGTCTCGAAACGTTGTGCAAGAGGTGGAGTCTTGCGATTTCTTCAATACCACGCAGGTCAACCATCATTGGTTTGCATTCGCCGAATTCGGCGTCGCCTGCAGGTGAGAGGAATACCAGAGCGTGCTGCTTTTCCATACGCTTGATGGAGTCTGGATCGACTCGAGCTACTACCTGCTGCGAGTGGATCTTGTTCCATGAATTCGGGAATATACCGAATCCGGTCGCAGCGTAGTGGTCGGCGATACCGGGGACGATGACGGCGTGCTTGCCGATTTCTTCCGAGAAGAATTTGGCTGTCGTTTCGTCAGCGTTGTGCAGGCATACACGCACGGCACTGTTGGAGAAGATTGTCTTCAGTTCGGACATGCCGGACTGGCTGGAATCGCCGGTTGCACCGGACGAATTGGCAATCTGAGATACGTTCTGCAAGATTACGGTCAGTCCGCCGTTGGCACCACGGACGATGGCGGACAGTCTGCCGGCTATGTCCAGGTTCAAGGTTTGATATTCATCGAAGAACGCAAACAACGGTAGGACGTTCTTGGAACCGTATCTTGTGTGCAAAGCTTGTTGCAGTGTGTAGACGAAGCATGATGCCAGCGATTCAGCGTCCGGCCCCATCGACGCAGGAGCACCGAAGATAAGTACGGTCGGGCGATGCATGGCGGCATGGATGTCGATGTTGGATTGCTCGCAGACACGCATGACGGATTTGTTGTTGAACATCCTCAAGCGGCCTCGGATACCTTGAATGTTTTTGTCCCAATCGCTGTCCGTGCGGATAATCGACGAAAGCTTTTGAGTCAACTCGCTCAATTCAGAAGCTTCAACTTCCGGATTGGATTTGAGGCGGCGCAGAGATTCAACGATATTGCGGCGATTGTTGACCAGTTTCATGAGACCACGCGGGTTGCGCGGCAATGCTGTGAATTCCGACGGCGAGCCATTTTCGTCTTCGGCGGTGACTTGCACTGCGCCCCACTGGAGAATTTGTGCCAGACCGTGGATATAGCCATGGTCGCGCTCTGCCCAGTGCTGCTCTTCCGGAGGAAGTGAGTTGACGTCCTGGCAAATCGCCGAGGCAAATACGATCGGATCGAGATCGAGCGGATTCCAGTGCACCGACTCTTCATCCAACGGGTTGAAATAGAGAGTGTCGAAGCCGGCGTGTTGCGCTTCGGGCAATACTGAATATTTGAAACCTTCGCGCTTTTCGTCCAGGTTGGGATCGTTGGCTTTAGCTTCCAGCGCGATGATGACGCAGGGCTTAGCCATAAGCGCTTTCATGATAGACCGCATCAAGGTTGTTTTACCGGAACCGGATGGGGCTACGATGAACATGTTCTTGTTAGGCAGACGTCCCATCGGAATGGTGATGGGCAAGTGCGTTCTGGCCAGGAAGCCGAACGGGATAACGACTCCGTCGACGTCAGTCCAGCTGGAATTGGGATTTTTCTTGCCCAGGCGGCCATGGCGGCGCAGGTTGGGCGGGCATACAAATGATCGTTCGTAATCGCGCGGGGTCATAAGACCGGACGGAGGATTGAACGTTCTAATTGTTTGCCAAGGGAAAAGTCTCTTCTTATGCGCTGCAGCGATAATCAGTGCCAGCAAAACAAGTGTCGGTAGCAAAATGGCGATGGAGGTGGCATCCAGGAATCCGTGACCGGATTTATGTGCCACAGGCAATCCGCCGTGTCCGCGGCTCGATGCGCCGGGAACGCCTTCCATTCTCAAATTCTTTCCTTGAACAGCCATACCAGCCGTAGGCGGGCTGGCTGTGGAAGCGTTGTTTAAATTGGGAGAGCCGGGCATGGCGCCGCCCGGTCCGAGCATTTGAGCGCCGGGCTGGATAAAAGGGCTCGGTCCGCCCTGCCCTGGTTGTCCCATTGGCTGCATGCCTGGAACTGCCTGTCCGGGCATTGCCTGCATCGGCATTTGCTGCGGAACTTGTTGAATTCCTTGATTGATTAGATGAGGACTGAGGTCTTGTCCGACAGGGCGTCCGGTCTGCATTTGTTGAACCGGGTACGCTTGTGCCGCGCCGGGCTGTCCGCCGTACATGGGCGCCGGCATCATCATCGGCTGGCCTGTCTGCATTGCCGGATATGGCGAGTAAGACTGCACTTGCTGCATTTGCGAGCGACGTTCGAATTCTTTGGCGCTAATAGTCTCATTGGTCTCGGTATCTTTGTACCGAGTGATGCGCCCCATTTCGTCAATCTGTGCTTTCCAACTCATTATCTTTGTCCCTTTGTAGCCGAATTTCGGCTGCTATATGGCCATCTTGACCGATATCTTAGATATTTCTGCGCAAACTTTCATTCGTGTTTCGCGCATACCATGGGGATTACCGCAGTTAGCTGCAGTTAACTTAACCTCCCACCTCGCTGATGCCGCAGATTTTCATGCCATCCCCGGTTTGTTTCAGCAGATACTCGAACTTCACGTTTCTTTGCTTGGATGCTTGATCCGGAGGAGAAAGGATTTGTTCGCCTTCCACCGTGATTACAATCGAGCCGTCCGTCTCGTGGCCTCCGGCGATCACTTTGGTGGCACGGAAACTGCTCTTCATGCCGGAGGCGGCAATTTGCTGGGCGACTTCCGGAGTCCAAACATTTTGTCTGTAAGACTGCGCACATTCAGGAGTCATGCAAGCGATAGCCTTTTCCTGGCTGTCATTGGCTGAGCCAGAGCTGAGGTCAAATGCGAAGGGCAGCCACTTTTCGATCAAAGTCTGGGCGATGACCGGATCGGTTTTGATTGCCGGTTGAGCCATGGCCGCAGCCTGTGCTTTCTGCTGCAATTCGGTCGGAGGGGCGGCTGCATGAGCGGCGCCTGCCGAACCGCGTCCGCCCGTTACGTCCGGGTTGTCCATCCAGGGCTGGTGAGCACGCCGGCGAGCTTGCGGAGCTTCAGGCGTGGGCATCAACAGAACGGTGAAAAACATACCCGCCATCATGCCGGCAATTGCCACCATGATTAGTGTCATTTTGTATTTTTCACCGGCTTGATAGTCGAACATTGTCTTGAACCTATTTATTTGTCTATTTGAGATTTGAAGATCGAGTTTGTTTTTTGTTCTTTCGGTTCTTTGAGAGAACCGTGGCCCGCGCTATTGCGGCGTGAGCAGATGCTCCGGCACCGTGTCGGGGTGATAGCCCTGACCGAGCAAGTGGCAGGCCCAGCGAGGATCGCCGCCGCACATGTCCATCATTTTGGCGCGCATCGGCTGGTCGTTATTCGGCTCTGTCGTGGCTACCCAATACATGAAGCGAGGCACTACCAGTTTGACCACACCGCGCGAGAGTTTGTGATAGACGAGGAAAGCATCGGAATACTCGCGATTCTTTCTAGTCAGGTGCGCGATTGCAGACATTTCTTGAGGAGTCAGACCGCAGGCATCACGAATCAAATCGAAGTTGCTGGGGTCGTTACCCAAAATGATCTTGATCGAGCTGTTGGAAGCCAGAGTGCGTGCTCTGTCGTCACGCAGAAGATCGCCCAATTCTTGAGAGATGCCGATAAAGAGCAAGCCCAAGTGGCGGCTGGTGCGGGAAGCGTCTTCTACGAGAGTCTTGCCGCCTTCGTAGCGCAGCAGTCTCCACAACTCGTCTATGCAGAACACGAAGCGAGAAGGCTGACCTTTTCTCATCTGTTCGGCTTTGTGCTGTTGAGCGCGTCTCAAGACGAAGTCGCTGACGAAGAGTGTGACGACTGCTTCCAGTGTCTTGTCGTGAGCCAGTTCGGAGGTGTCGAAGACCATGATTTGCGCATCCAGAGGAAGCGAAGTCGGTCCGTCGAACAGTTTGCCGAAGATGGCACCGCGGCAGTAGAGGCTCAAGCGGTTGGCAAGGTCTTCGCAGGTTTCGCGACGCTTGGTGTTTGCCGTGTTCACAGCTTCAGTTTGCAGCCAGGCGACCAGGTCGGATTCGATTGGAATGCGTCCTTGTTCGGCAGCCAGGCGGTAGATTTGCTGAATGCCTTGCATCAAAACAGGCTTCTCGTCTTTGGTTAGAGCTTGCTCGCCTTTTTCGCCAAGCATGACCGAGTGGAAGTTCAAGATCTTGATGATGTGCGATTCAGGTGGATTGGCCGGATCGATCGGCTTGCCGTCGATGCCTTCCAGCGGCAGATCGTAGAGGTTCAAGCAAACCTGTCCATCGGGACCGAGCTTGATGTAAGCCGAGTCGTCGTAGACTTCGGTGAGCATTTTGTATGAGCCGGAACGGTCAATAATGATCGACTTAGCGCCGGCGAGCGTCTTCATCTGGATGATCTGTTGGGCAACCATGGATTTACCTTCACCAGGTTGACCGAAGACGATGCAGAGAGCGTTTGGCAGTTTTTCATTATAAGGATTCAGGAATACCGGCTCCAGAGTCTCTTTCGAGAAGCCCAGCCAGTCTCCGTCTTCCGAGCCCAGTTTGGCATGGACGAACGGGAATGAGTTGCGCACCGTAGGTGTTCTTGCTACTTTGCCGCGACGCATTACGTCGAGACCGAGACCAGGCAAGCTGCCGACAAAAAGACTCTTTTGCTCGTGGTAGCCGACGATAAAGCGAGCACCGCGGCATTGTGCGCCGGCAGTTCTGACCAGTTCCGTCGCCCGGTTGAGCTCGTCCAATGTGTCGCCCATCATGGTGAAGTAGACGGCGTAATTGAACACTTCAACGTTGGTTGTATAGAGTTCAGATCCGATATTGGCTGCTTCTTGCGCCTTTTCCGCTTCTTCCTGGTTGGGAGCGGAGCGCGGTCCCATGATGCCTTGATAGGTGTTGGCGTGAGCCTGGGCTTGCTTGCGTTGCAGTTGTTTACGGAAGACTTCTTTATCTAATTTATGAGCATAGATGTTCAATCTCCAGTTGCAGTTCAAGCGCAGCAAGGGCTGCAGCCAGAGCGGACCGGTGCGTTCAGGCAAGCGGTTCATATACAGAGTGCGAACGTAGCGACCCGGCTCTTCGTTGTGATTGTCGGAGTCTACTTCTGTGTAATCATCAATGGTTACATAGTCCGGCTTGTTGAAGTCGTATCTCGATTCAACCAGTTGTGCTCTGATGGAAGCAGGTTCCATGTCGGGGAAAACGCGGCGCAGACCAGACGGAAGCGGCTTGGTCTTGGGGCGCTGCGGGACAGGCAAGAACTCTTCCGGGTCTTGACCGAACTTGGGATTGAGCTCTTTGTAGAGCATGTGGAAGTATTCAACGGCGCCGATTGGACGTGCACTCATGCCGCAATTGCCCAACTGTCCGGCATAACCAAAAGCGCGCTGGATGAGAGTGGTGACGTTCTTGAAGTGAGCGCCTACTGTCTGGCGAGCGGCCTGGTTGGTGAAGACATCGAGTACGCGACGGACGGTCGAGTCGACCATGTTTTCTTTCGCCGGCTTTTCGCGAGGCGGTCTGTAGCAGAAAGTGACATAGAACTTGAGCTCAGGCACAAAGTTCTTGGAGAGCAAAAATGCTTCATCGTTTTCAACAACGCGTGCGACGTACTTAAGAAAGTCATCGTTTACGACCTCGACTGGATGTTTGGCAAAGTAGTCGCGCTTGCTGATATTGTGGCAAACGACCGTGAGCTGGACGGATGTGTCGATCCCGTTCAGGAAGCCGGTGAAGTGGTTCATCAAACTGACAAGACGAATCTCATCAAAACCGCTGACGTGCACGCCGTCTACTTCGAAGCAGCAACGGTAGCTGCCGTCTTTGAGCACGATAACACCGAGACCGGAGTCGTCATCATGGAAGAGGTCCCAGATGGGAATCAGTCCGGCTGCCGATGGATGTGCTCTCGGCACTGCCAGGGCAGGCAACTTGGATTGAGCTTCTTTGCTCAAGCCATCTTCTGCCTTGGAGTTTCTTTTGAAAAGATTCAAAAGTCCGTTTTCTTTGCTGTATGAGCGGGTTATTGTCGATACCATGGTGATTTACTCACAAAAATCGATGAGGTCTTCGTCTACCAAAAAGCGGGTCGGATTGGGGTCCGGTCCCGGAATATACGTTTGCGAGGATACGTAAAAGTTGAGCACTGTCTCCCAGTAACCGCTTGAATGATTGAGAGTGAACAAGCAGTAGATGGGACCGAAAGAGCCGATGATGAGCGAGATATGCAGTCTGATGTCCTGCGTGCCGACCATGATCGGGTTGAGCCATGAGTAGAGTTGTGTGGAAACTATCAATCCGGCAAGAAGAGCGATCAGCTGGTCATAGCGCAGGCCGAACAGCTTTGGAGCGTCTTCTAGATTGAGAGGTGTGATGTCTTCCATTTGCTTTCTTCTTTTCTTTTAGATTGGAATTTTGTTTTTCTGATTTAGATTGGAGCTTGTCTGTGTCTACGATGATTCTTTGAGTTCGTTTTCTTGAGCCGGCAGTGGTCCGAGCAGTTCGTCCAGGTTGATTGGCTTGGGAAAGAATATCGCATCGACGTATTCAGGCGGCAGTTGAACTGGTTTTGAATTGCCGTTGATGGCTTCTTGTTTCTGGTGATCGACCAGTGATTTCGGTAATTGCGATTTGCGGTCGACCTGGTTGTAGTGCCTGACAGCGCCGTGGAAATCGCCAACCAGCCTGCAGATTTCACCCATGATGTACTGGTATCTGCTGCGGTTGCCGGTCCACAGGTCATCGGCGAGTGCTGCTTCCAGCTCTTGTCCGGCAAGCTCGAGCCACTTCTCTGAAGCTTCACCGGATTCGCGTGCGCACCAGGAGCCGTTCAAGGCGAAAAGCGCGCGGTCGATGTTGTGAGCGCCGATCTTGCGACCGGTAAGCACTGCGTGTGCAAACTTTTTGGAGAATGCCACTTCAGCCGGAGCCACTGCCAGGAATGGAATCAGCGGATCTTCGATGAAGTTGCTGTACCACGAGGTGTACAAGCATGCCGGGCACATAGCTATGAGAGCCGCACGCAGCGAAGGATGCGGAAGAATGCGATGCAAGTCCGTCTCTACCGGCGTGTCTTTCGTCATGTTGGGCGTATGGGCCAGCATGTCGGTTTGGAAGACCACTTCGCAGTCAGGGCAACGGACTGCGACGGTCTGGAGAACGAAATCTTCGATAACTTGATAAATGTCTTGCATAGCCGTTTGTTGGGGTGAGTGCGGTCCAATCTGC
>JAYRNY010000050.1:0-2164 GCA_041911975.1 bacterium
AATTTGATCTCTGCATTGCACAAATCAATGCGCAACTCGGACGTTGATGCCAGCCTGTACTGGCTGGCGCGCATGTTGGAAGCGGGCGAAGATCCGATGTATGTCGCCCGGCGCGTCGTTCGCTTTGCCTCGGAGGACGTAGGATTAGCCGCTCCTCAGGGGCTGACGCAAGCTGTCGCGGCAATGCAGGCTGTGCAGCTTATCGGCATGCCTGAGGCCAGCGTTGCTCTTGCTCAGGCGGTAGTTTACCTAGCCGTAGCTCCGAAATCGAATGCAGTCTATCGCGCATACGGCGATGCGAAAACTGATGTTATGAACCACGAGCAGTATCCTGTCCCTCTGCACTTGCGTAACGCGCCAACGAAACTCATGAAGGACATCGGATACTTGAAGGGCTATCAATACGCTCACGATTTTGAACAAGGAAAAGCAAGCGACATGACCTGCATGCCCGATCAGCTAAAGGGGCGAAAGTATTACAGCCCGACCGTTCGGGGATTCGAAGGCAAGTTGAAGAAAGCTCTGGACGCTAAATAGAAATGAAAGCCGCTTCCCTCTATGTGTTTCAACGCCGCTGGAACAGTTAGCGGGCGATTTCTTTTCTCACCTGTTCGCTTTTTTCCAAGCAGGCTTTGCTTCTTGAAAGCAGTTCATCCTTTCTTGCCGGATCCCCCTCAACCATTGCGTCAAACTGATAAAGCAGCGCCAGGTTGTCGAGATCTCTTGCCACGTAAGGCGAATACTCGCCAAATGCCTTTACATCAATTTCCAAAGCCTTTTTTGCAAATGCTTGAGCGTCACTTTGCTTGCCGTCGTCTCTACACACCGATGCCAGAGTGGCAAGATACACGGCTGCATGCGGATCGTCTGCACCCCAGTTCTTCTCACAAGCGAAAACTGCCTGTCTCAATGCCGTTTCCGCCACCATGAAATGACCCAACTGCCAGCTGACCAGCGCCAGATTGCTTAGTCTCTCCAATTCTTGCGCAGCATTATTTGCTTTGCTGCCCTGCTGCGCCATGTAAAGCGCCTCCAGGGCGGCCAGTTCTTCTATTCTTCTTGATTCAAGCGAAGCGGCAGTGAGCTGCTTCAGCTCACCCCACCTTTGACAGGAAGCAATGGCAAGGGTAGAAACAAGAACCATGCCGAGCGCTGCAAATGTCGCTATAAATTGGACTTTCAACTCCCGTCCTTTCAAGAAAAGGCCTCTTTTCTCGTTGGCCTCATGCTTTTTGTGCCCATTATAATGAATGCGCACAAACGGTTATTTGCAAGCGCATGAATAAGATCGAACCTTGGAAGCTCTGGCTCAGCCCGATTCTCTTAGTTTACTCTTGCGTTCTATTCCTGGGCGTGGCGCCGAAAAACCAGTTCTCTTCCATGATTATTCAATGGATTTTGCCGGTCAGCGAAAATCTTGGTCTCTCGCAATCTTGGGAACTCTTTGCTCCAGAGATCGACAAGCACAATCTGCAGATATACGCTTTTGTGAGATTTGCTGATGGCGCCACAATTATGGTGCCTTTGCCGGAAGATGAGGAATTTCCTCAAAGAGCACTGCACTTTAAGATGCGGCAGTGGCTGCACGATCTCGTGCCACGAACGGGAGCGATCTGGCCGGAGACAGCTATTTTTGTGGCTCGGCGGCACTATTCAGCAGACAATCCTCCCGCGCTTGTTTCACTTGCTTGCGTATGGTCAGAAATTCCGAATCCCCATCAGATGAAAGCAGGTGTCACACCGAAATCTGGATCATTTACTTTCTACACCCGTGCATTTCGTCCGGAGGAGCTTGAGTGATGCCTCAAACCTTATGGATGAAATGGGATCAGTTTTGGTTTGGACCCAAGTCAACAACGGCAATTTCGTTGTACCGGATGGCGTTTGGAATTTTGCTCTTGATTTATGCACTTGCATATCTGCCTGCGGAACTTCCAATCTTTTGGGGACCTGCGCGAGCAATTTCGCAGAATACAGTTTCGCTATGGTGGCATTATCCTATGGTGGACCTGCTTCTGTTCTGGCCCCGAACTGAAGCATGGATGACCGCCTGGCACGCGGTTTTCATAGCTGCATCCGTAGCGCTTACTGTTGGCTTTTTGACCAGAGCGAGCGCCTTTGTAGTGTGGCTCTGGTTGCTTTCGATGCATCATGACACTATCAT
>JAYRNY010000051.1:0-2079 GCA_041911975.1 bacterium
ATGCGTTCGTGATCCAGCTTGTCCAGTATCTCAGCCTCTGCCTTCAGTTTTTCCGCCGTGCGCTCGGCGGTCAATTGCCCGCGGTGTACCGGCAGGATGTATTCCTTGAGAACGACCTCTTGCCCTTTCACCAGTTTTTTCCCAGGGCTTGTAGACGCCGGGTCTACTTTCAAAATGTGGCGGGCCTCCTTGTTGCCCATGGTCACTTCGATTTTGCCGTCAACACCCTGACTTCCATAACCGGATTCAGGAATGTGATCCTTTTCCACGATGGCTAAATATGCGGTTCCCTGACCGCCACCGCCGACAGTGCCGACCACTCTATACATTCCATCGCCCACCAGCATGTCTTGCTCGAGTAAACCACTTCTGCTTCGGTCCGTCGCTTTGGAGAAGTACTTCAGCCATAATTCGGTGTAAGACTCATCGGTGGCAAATTTCGGGTCGACGTTGAACTTTGCCTTGGGCGCATGCTCTTTGATAAGGCTGAAGAAACTGCCGATGTTATTCTTCGCCGATATATCGGAAAGCTTCAGCCTGAAAATGTTTCCTTCCTGAGTGGTAAGCAGAAATACCGGCTGGCGTCCGTGGAAGATATCCCATCTATAGATCTGATCGACGCTTTTGATCGCCGTCCATTTAAATGCCAGGTTGATCGGTCCCGAGTATTCCAGCATCAGGTGGCTGTCGGTCCAGTCGATTTCGCGTGATTTGGCTGAGCGCGCGATGTAGGTGGCAAGCGCTGTTGTAAGCGCGCAGCCGAAGGCAGCATATGGAAGCAAGTTCGCCACTTGGTCCATGTTCTCCGCGCCTCTGAAGCTATGACCTTCAGTCAGAATTCTGAGAGTATCGAAAATTGGCAGTTTCATAAACCAGTCAGGATCTACAGGAGGCAAGTTACCTTGACCCTGCATGGACGCAAAAGCAATTAGTCCTATGACGATAACTCCGGCCATCAGAGCGAAGCCTGCCACGCTCGATATTATGTCGAGAAATTGATTGACACCGTGCCAGCTTTTATTCGAAGCCTCGATTGCTTCCTCATATGGACTCGTATATTGTTTGATCGCCAGATTGTAGGCTTCATCGCCGTGTTTGGCTCGATACTTTTCCAGAGCCTCTTGCCTGAGGCGTTCTCGTCTGTCGTACCAGTGCTCGCCTTGGACATAGCCGTCCTCAATAGGTGGCGGTATAAATTCGAAAGGCGGTGGGGCAGGTGCATCCGGCACCTTCAATTTCGGTGGTGCGACAGTTTCTTTCTCCTGGTCCTTGAACTGGCTCATTTGTTCTCACTTAGAAAACTGCTGGCGATTTTTTCTGCGGTATCCAGTTTGAGAATTTCCTGCTGGTGGGACTTGGTATAAGCCCGTGCTAGTGATACGACTTCTTCGGCTGTCTGCAAACGCTTTTCTGCTTCCATTGCCGTGCATTTTTCAATTAGCTCGTTGAGGGCAGGGTACCTTTCCTTCAAGTCGTCAGGCAATGACGACTGCGACAACGGCTCGGGATCGGCTCCAGTGGCCAGATAATAAAGTGTGCATCCGAGCGCGTAGATGTCGCTTTGTGTTGTCGCCTTTCCTCGGAATTGCTCCGGCGGGATGTAGCATTGCTTGCCGACTAGCGTGCCGGTCGCAGTGCCGAGCAGTTCGTTTGCCGCTCCGAAATCAATCAATTTAATAGAGCCCAATCGGTCAAGAACGATGTTGTCCGGCGTGATATCGCGATGAATGATAGGTGGATCTTTTGCATGAAGGTATTGAAGAATTAAGGCCATATCGAGGGCCCAGCGCATCACCAGTCGTTCTCCCTGCAGACCGTGCTCTTTGACAAAGGCGCGCAAGTCGACACCGTTTACATGCTCCAGCATCAAATAATGGCGGTCGTTTTCGACGAAGTGATCTAGAACTCGGGCTATGTACGGGTGGTTCAATCCCTGGAGAATTTTTGCTTCTCGCTGAAACATTTCTATTGCTTTGTCTTTCATTGCCATATCAGAGTTGAGCGGCACGACGGCTTCTTTAACAATGACTGAATCGCCAAGCTTGTCTTTGCACAAGTAGACAGCCGAAAGACCGCCGA
>JAYRNY010000052.1:0-2035 GCA_041911975.1 bacterium
CCGACAAGATCGATGAGCTGTTCGCTCGCATTGCACAACCGTTCAATGCGAAACAGTGCCGCTATGAAATCGTCATCGTCAATGATGGCAGCACCGACAACACGTGGGAAGTCATAAGAAATGCGGCAAGCAAGAATGCGAATGTTGTCGCCATCGATCTGACTCGCAACTTCGGCCAGCATCCGGCAATTCTCTGCGGATTGGCCAACAGCAGTGGCGACTACATGCTGACTATCGACGCTGATTTGCAAAATCCACCCGAAGAACTTTTCAAATTGATCGAACCTGCTGTGGAGAAAAATCTGGAATTGGTTTTTGCCAAGTTCACAAAGAAGCAGCACGCGTACTATCGCCGCATCGGCAGCAAAGTCATCAGCTATCTCAATGAAGTGATTTTCCGCAAACCGAAAGATCTTCACATTTCCAATGTGCGGCTCATGAGCAGAGAGCTGGTGGAAAGAATGTGTCAGCACAAGACAGCATTTCCATACATCAACGGGCTGGCATTGATTTGCTCAAATCCGGCAAAACGCGCAAACGTTCTTGTCGAGCACCACAAGCGAACAGGCAGCGATTCGACCTATACGCCGATAAGAATTGCACGCCTTGTGTGCACTATCATCTTCAACTACCCGAATTTGCCAAAGCTCATCAGCAGCATTGGATACGGGACTGCGTGGTTTAGCGTCGTCCTTGGCGTCGCTTTTGTCGCCAAGCACTGCTTCCTGAGTGGGTCTATTCCGGAATTCACACCGGTCATAGTCGTGATGACTTTCTGCAATACATTTCTCGCGCTTCTCGTCGGTGTACTCGGACAATTCGCTGAGAAAACGATGGAAACAATGTCGATGAACTCGAGTTACGCAATTGGAAGCATAATCAAAGGTGAGTAGACATTTTTTCATTGCCGGCGCTCAGCGCTCGGGCACCACTTACCTGCATACGATACTCAGCGAGCACCCTGAGATTGAGCTCAATCAACCCTGGTGGCCGGAGCCGAAGTTCTTCCTCCATGAAGATGCCCCGTCTCGCTTGGATGAGTATTTGAAAAAATACTACTTTAGAAACGATGCCACGCTGCATGGTGAAAAGTCTGTGTGCTACATGGAGCACACGGAAGTCATCGAAAGAATCGCGCGATCATTTCCCGACGCTCGTATCATTTTCATTTTGCGCGATCCGGTTGACCGCGCCATATCAAATTACTGGTACAGCCTCGGCAACAAACTCGAAGATGCCACCATTGAGCAGGCGCTGATGGACGAGTCCTTTTCCGAGCGCCCCTATGACAGCGCGAAAATAATTGGCTGTCCTCCCTATTACTATTTACGGCGGGGCAAGTATGCCGGTTACCTGGACAATTATTTGAAGTACTTTGACCGCAGCCAGATCAAGATTTTGATATCGGAAGAGTTTTTCAACAATCAAGCAAAGATCAGTGAGCTCTTCGAATTCCTGGGAATAGATCCAAACTTCACGCCGCCATCAATGGCAAAGAAAGTAAATTCATATCTTCCCACCGACAGAGACATGAACGGCACTGAAGTAGAAAAGTTCTTGACCAGCTATTATGCGGATTCGGTCGCTGACCTGGCAGCTCGTTATGCAGTCAATATAGATCAATGGAAGTCTGCGAAACTGAGATCGCAGTCTGCATTATGACCGCCGATGCACCGGTTGCAAAATCAGTTTGGACGCCTCTACGGCATCCGGCGTTTCGCATCTTGATGCTCGGCAACGTGGCTATTCTCCTGGGTGGATGGATGCAGGATATCGCCGTCGCCTGGCTGATGACCACCCTGGCGCCTGAGCCGATGATGGTCGCACTTTTGCAAACGGCCATCTACTTACCATTCGTACTATTGTCATTGCCGGCTGGTGCACTTGCAGACATCTTCAACCGGCGGACGGTATTGATCGCTGCACAGATATGGGTCTTCGTCGGCGTCATCATCCTGGGCTTGCTCACTGTCAACGGAGCAATGACCGCCTGGATGCTTTTGCTTTTACTGTTTCTAGACTTCCGTCTTTATCA
>JAYRNY010000053.1:0-2082 GCA_041911975.1 bacterium
CATCTGATTCACCGAAATAAATTACTGTGTGACTATTCGGACGAATTGATTCGTTTTGCTTATAGGTCAGCGCGTACAAAGCTGGACCCTGAGCCGGCTTCCATTTGTCCAGAGGTCCGCAGCCAATGAATGCCAAACGCTCGCGTTTTCCGAATTTTAAAGTGCTCATCAATATTCCTCGCGTTCAACAGTACTGATCCGAGTGTAAACAAAAAAACTTGAGGCTTGCACTAACATTTCGAAATCAAAGGCGAAACAATGTGCGAACGCAGAGGATCGCTTTACTCAAGCTTCGCAGACTTAACAGCTAAGTTCGAAGCTGAGCAGGTCTATATCGCGTAGCTTATCACGTCCAGCTCCTTGACATATTACGAGTCCATTTTATCGATGGAATCAGCTCGAGCCAGTGTCGAAGCAGTACGCAAAACATCTTTCAACGGCTTTCCGGTTGCGCGGGCAAGTGTTGCGCAATCTTCAAACTCAGGTTGCACATTGATGACGTTTCCATCCAAATCTTTTCCGATCTTCACACGCACCGGTTGCGCATCGCTTGCACCTGCACTGAGATCGACCTTCTTCATTTCGCGCTCAGCGATGAGACGCTCCATAACATTGCTGCGCACACCCAGTGTCGAAGTCTCTGCCAACAAAATTTCCTTGACCAGTTGCTCATCCTGCATTCGGCAAATCACAGAAAGCTTATGTCCGGAGCGCCCTTTCTTCATCGTGCACGGTGTAACGAACACATCGAGTGCACCCTCCGCCAGCAACTTCTCGCTTGCATAACTGATCACTTGCGGTGAGAGATCGTCGAAATTACACTCGACCACAGCAACCAGCTCACTCCTGTATCGCGCTGACGGTGCGCTCTTTTCACTGCCTTTCTTGGGCACGGATTGACCGATCACGACGCGGCAGACATTTGGATGCCCGACCGGGTTCAGCGATCCAGCACCGTATCCGATGGCGTCAATCGCTGACATCTCCGGTTGGAAACCAAACCGCTCTGCAATGGTCGTTAAGATCGCCGTGCCTGTTGGGGTCAAACATTCATAATCGATTGAGGTTTGTGCCAGAGGGGCGCGGGCTTCGCGAATCAACTCCAGCGTAGCCGGACCCGGAACCGGAAATTCCCCGTGCATGCTAGAGACAGTCCCACCGCCAACGGGCAGTGGGGAGACGATGCTCTTCTCGATCCCCATAAGATCGTAGGCAATAGCAAATCCAACGATGTCCACAATTGCGTCGACCGCCCCGACTTCGTGGAAGTGGACCTCGTCAGGGGTGACGCCATGCACTTTGGCCTCAGCGACACCTAGCCTTGTGAATATCTCGGCGGCAAGCTTTTTCGCTGCCGGTCTTATTGAGGAATGCTCGATAATGCGCAAGATTTCCGTCAAACCGCGATCAGGGTGCTCGCCGTGTGACTGCTCGTGTTCATGGTGGTGATTGTTTTCATGATCATGATGCGAATGTTTATGATCGTGTCCGTGCGAGTTTTCATGACTATGCGAATGCTCATGTAGCAAACCGTGTTTATGGTCGTGTTCATGAGCCTCTTCCGCACTTAGAAAAACATGCAGCTTCGTCGAGTGCACGCCGCAGCGCAAAAGTTTTTCAGGACGAACGGAAAAACTCCCTTCCGGCAAATCGATTTTTGCAAGCTCCTGCTTCCATTGTTCAACGTTCAAACCGGCGTCGACAAGCGCTCCAAGAAGCATGTCGCCTGCGGCTCCGAATGGGCAATCAAAGAATGCTGTGAGCATTATTCTTTCCTTTTGAACTAATTGTGCGTATGTTTTTCCGGCAGAACAATATTTTCCAGAGCGCCGTCTGATGTCACTTGAAATTTTTGCACCAGGTGTTTTACAAGCAGCGGGTACTTTTCATTGATTATGGTCAGGCGCTTATGCCCTGGCGTCAGGCATAAATGGTAGTTGCCATCTTTAGCTGTGACAGCGGCACCGCCGCCGTGAATTCTCTCTGCCGAATCTTCGCCTGCTTCGGCCGCAGAGATTTTTACAACGAAGTCCTTTAGCGGTTTGACGCTCTCGTCTACCACGCATCCACTAACGGAAAAGC
>JAYRNY010000054.1:0-10527 GCA_041911975.1 bacterium
GGCTTCTTCTTTCTAGTCAAAATGCTTGGTGGCGGCAGAGAGCTGCAGCATGCCGTCGACGCAGGCAACTTGAACGTCGCCAAACAAAGTATGCGGCGTCCTTTCCTGAGAATCTTCGGCTCGGGAACCGCCGATCTCAACGATCCGATACATACGATTGCCAAAAACAACTTCATGCAGGCAAAAGATCCCGTTCACGGCGAACTGGATTTGCTCACCTATAACCGCGCTGTCGGACAGACCATGCTGGTCGCCGTCAACGCCATCTCCGATAACTATGGATTCGGCGATCCGTCGCCCTCCGGAATCGCCAATGCAAAAACACTGGTCAACTGTCTTTCCGACCCCAATGACGGCATCGGCGTTACGCTCGCTGAAAAGCTGAAAAATGACGTCCAGCAGGACATCAATTTCAGTCAGATTGCCTCAATCACGCAGATGAAGATGCTCAACCCAGGCGGCAACAACGCCAGCCCGGAAAGCGGACAAAAAGACATTGCCTACATGGCTCGCAATTTCGGCACCAATTTGACTCTAGATCAAATGGTGCTGCCCACCGAGTATACAAGCTTCATATCTCCGGGCTTCTACAGCGACAGCACGGTGCCGAAAAAGACTCACGTTTACATCAAGGGCTATTCCTTAATAAACATACCGGGCATCACTGATTCCAGCACTTACCCTCTTATGGGCGTGCCCTTGCGCCCGCAAGAAAAACCGCACCTTGTGAACAATCCAGACTTCAAAGACAATACCGTCTCGCCTCTACGCGGCGGCTCCTCGGTGGACACCCGCGTGCCTCCCAACGCATTCCATTCGGCAGGCAGCTCGGCTGAATATAAAACTCTGCAACGCACTTTGGCCAGATCCTGTGCCATCGTCGGTAGTGTCGACGACAAAGGTGAATACTCAGCCTCCATTCCTTGCGGCTACATCGTCGTAGCTAACGGCGATGGTCCAATTCCCTCAGGATCAGTGGGTTTCACAGGACCGGCAGCCGGCATGACCGATCAGGCCTACGGCGGCGGACCGAACGACATCTTCAGCGACTTGCTCATGAATCAGCCGGTTTTCATCACGCCTAACGGTCAGGCAATGGACACGAATCTGAACGATATTCTCAACATCAAACAATTCAAAACAGACAATCCGGGCCAGCCGATTCCGCAAAATCTGGTCGATGCGCTCGATGGTCCATCACCAAAACAAGCAGCAGCCGACAGCATTCCCGCTACTTCGGTGCCGATCTCCAGCTGCGACAACTACAATTCCACACCGACATCACCGCAAGCCGATCCCAATTGCTTCAACAACCTGCAAGCAATGGCCACGACTTACGGATTCACTCTGCCCAACGGCAGCAGCGGCTCATCGCTCAACGGCTTGATGGCGATTGAGAAATACAAGGCCCAGGTGATCAACCCGCGTCCGGGCGGCGGCCCGGCCATCGTCACTGGTCTCGATAATGTCTGCACGGGCATGAAACAGTTTCCTCTGGGTGGCATCTCGGCCAGCGACCCGATCGCATTCGGCAAAGCACCGACTGTGGGAAATCTGGTCGGCAGCTTCTTGAGCTTCGGCAATTCAGCGCCGCTGGCCTCCATAGTCAACAATCAATTGCGCCTAAAAATCAGGCAAATTCGGCCGGAGACATCCGATTCGGAAATCAGCGCTTTTCTCAACGGCGCCTCGATACCTATGGGTCAGGTGCGCTGGATCTGGATGGACGACAGCCGCGTCTTGCGCTTCACGGCCAAAGGTTCCTTGCCGGGCTGGATCAACGGCGATGCAGTCATTCCTGACGGCACCGGCACCACAGCCACGACCGGCAATATCACCGGCAACCGCAACTTCGTCAACATCGAAAACGAACAAGGCTATCCGAGCCCGTGGGATTGTTTCGGCTCCGGTCCGGACCAAACCAAGTCCGACATGCTCTGGCAGCGCTCTTCCGGCTTCAATTGCCTGCAAGGCGTTCTGCGCTTCAGAAATTGCGTGAATGCCAATACCGATCCATGGGATTGCCCCTGTTAACTGAGCCTATATTTGTGCGCCAGCCG
Organism: bacterium; assembly: GCA_041911975.1. Classification (GTDB taxonomy): domain Bacteria; phylum Cyanobacteriota; class Vampirovibrionia; order Obscuribacterales; family Obscuribacteraceae; genus QKMZ01. Next base: position 2,061 of record JAYRNY010000054.1, read on the forward strand.
GGACCTTGCCGCCCGCCGGCGCACATAAGCAAAAGGCGTTCCTGGCGGGGCTCGAGCAGATGTCCAATAAAACAAAGTGCGCAAAATTAAGTCGATCGCCGCGCCTTCCGGCTGCTCTCATTGCCGCAGCCGCCCTCTTGAGCGTGCCTATTCTGTCTCAAGAAGCTCAAGGGCAGCAATCTAATCAGCCTGCTCAGACTGGTCAAGCGAAAAACAGTTATCAGCTGCCCAATCTTCTCAAGACCAGAGCGGCGCAAACAAATATTCAGCATGCTCCCGACGAGTTCAAGCCGGACAAACTGACTAGCATTGTCGAGCTTCCCAATGTGCCGACTTACACAGGGCACGCCGTTTTCATCTCCGGTCTCAAGTATCCAAGAGATCGCTCCGGCATGCGCATCGGCATGACTATAGGCGTCAGAGAGGACGAAAATGAGGTGCTCGAGTGGTATAAATCAGCATTGAAGACTTATCGTTGGACTGTTCTAACTTCCAATCCGACTGACAAGTACGTCTCGGCAGCCAAGGACAAAAACACCTTCACCGTACGCATCTCTCCGTCCAAACAACCTGGCTTCCGAACTCTGGTTGTGCTCTCCTACAAATTCGGGATTTAGCTGAGTGACGAAAAAGCGATCTTTAATAGTTTTTCCAGGATTATTTTTTCCGGGATCAATTTTTCCGGCATCAAATTTGCCGACAGTTTTTTTGCTGGCCCTGCCGATTGTTTGTTCTCTCTGTAGTATCCAGCCTCAATTTACTTTCGCCGCAGTACCGGCTTCAGCAAGTGCACAGCTCGATGCCGTTGAAAAACGGCTGGAGAAAGACGAAATCGCTGAGGATGTTTACGAGCAACTGGGCGCAATCATTGAAAAGGACCCGACCAATTACAGAGCACACCTGTATCTGGGCAACTGCTATGCAAAATTAGGGCTGCCGGAGCAGGCTATCGACGAGTTGAAGCTAGCGACTGAATATGGACCCACCCAGCCCAAAGCATTCGTCGAGCTGGTGAAAGCCCAGATCAAAATGGGCCAGGTGCCGGCGGCAATGGAATTGCTTGCCGCCGCCAAGAAAAAGTTCCCCAACGATCCGGAAGTGCTTTTCTGGAGCGGCAATTTCTTGCAGCAGAAAGGCAGATGGGAAGAGGCGGAAACAGCGTACATCATGGCGCTTAGCCAGAAGAAAAAGATACTCGGTCTGCCTTCTGCTCGCGCGGAAATCAAATTATTGCAGGGCGATTTTGCACAGGCAAAAGTGCTCGCCCAGGCAGATCTGGCTATCGATCCTAATTTCGCCATGGCCAACAGGATCTATGGACTGGCTCTGGCCAGCACGGGTCATTTCGAACAATCGATTGCCCCTCTGATGAAAGCCTACGAACAGCAGCCGTTCAAGCAAGGGCTGGCGGAGAACCTGGCCGCCTGCGCGGCCTGGGCGGGCAAATGGGACATCGCCATGGAGCCCGCCATCATCGCCCTAGGTGCGACTGCATCACTCGATGCCAATAACCCGAAAGAAAAAGCCAGGCTCTACGAAATATTCCGGCATTCAAAGCCGGCCGCCATCGAAAGGGCGGTGATGTCCGCCACCATTAAAGCCGGCAAGCATCCACCCGGTGCTTTCTTCTTTGCTCTGGGCGATGTTCTGGACAGTGTCAATATGCGTGCGTTGGCGATCGCGCAATACAAGCGCGGGCTGCAAGAAGAACCGGCCTTCGGCCGCGCCTGGTTCAGGCTGGGCAAGGACCTGGAGATCTATGCCAAGGACTATCCGGAGGCGCTCAAATGCTATCAAAAAGCGCATGCATTTAGAATGCAAGACAAAGAAATCGCCATGGCGATGTACAGCCTATCCGACAAGATGGCCAAGCGCAATCTAGACTGGTCCTGGAAGATCAAGGACGCTCTCAAGCCGCCCAAGAAAGTGGAGCCGATGCCGGAACCTGAAACCACAGCCTCTGCCAGCACCACGAGGTGACACCAGATATGGTGAAGAGTTTCGGGTGGCGATCGATCACACAGACCCTTTTATTTTCGATTCCGGCGTTTCTGTTGCTTTCCGGCGCAGCACAGGCGGAGCCGCTCAAACCCCAGAGCGAAATTCCGATTGAAAGACAGCGTCTCCTTCCTGCCACCAAGAAAGTGGAGATGACAGGCGAGGTGGTGGACGCCTGGTGCTATGCATCGCAAGTAATGGGTCCAGGACGCGGACAAAGGCACAAAGCCTGCGCACTGGCCTGCATTCACGGCGGAGTCTCAGCAGGCATTCTCGATGAGAAAACCGGCGAGCTTTTCATTGCCGCCAAGCATAAAGGCTACACAGGCTGCAAAGATCTGCTTTTGCCTTATGTTGCCAAACGAGTAACCGTCAAAGGTTGGATTGCCAGAAAAGGCGGATGCAATTTGATCAAGATCCAAGAAGTGAAGTTAACGCAGCCGGCAGCCAAAGCAGCAGAGCCTGACGCAAAATCAGCTCAGGCAAAAGGTCTTAAAAGTCCGGCAAAGCCTCAGGAAGTGAAATCTGCCCAGCCTGGAGTGAAATCGAAATGAAAGCAGGCAAAGGCGACAATATAGGCAGCACCCGCACATTGCCGTCCATGTTTTACAAGGATCCAAGCCTTCTTGACGAGATGAAGGAAATGATCTTTGCGCGCAGCTGGCAGCTGGTTACCGACGTCGATCTGCTGAAGGCGCCCGGGCAAGTGGTACCGCATTCAGTGATGGAGGGTTTTCTCGACGAGCCCATTATCATGACTCGCGACGCCGACGATCAGCTTCACTGCCTTTCCAACGTCTGCACGCACAGAGGCAATTTGCTCGTCGAGGGTGAATGCCATGCGCAATCGCTGCGTTGCCGCTATCACGGGCGCCGTTTTTCCCTGGACGGACAAATGGTGAGCGCGCCCGGTTTTGAAAATGTAAAAGACTTTCCTGGCGAATCCGACCACCTGCAGTCGGTTCCGTTTTCCAGTTGGAGAAAGTTTCTCTTTGCCGCACCGACCACCGATTCGCCTCTTTTTTCTTTGAACGAACTGACCGAGCCGATGAGCGAAAGAGTCGATTTCTTGCCGGTCGAAGAATATGTGTTCAACCCGTCTCGCTCGCGAGACTATATTGTGCGTGCCAACTGGGCTCTTTACGTGGACAATTACCTGGAAGGTTTTCACATTCCTTACGTGCATCCGGACCTGGCTGCCGCTCTCGATGTGAAAGACTATTCCAATGAGATCTTCGACTACGCAAGTCTGCAGATTGGAGTTTCATCAGTGAGCGGCGAAGGCTTTGAAGACATCCCTGAAGACTCTCCGGATCACGGACGCAACATTGCCGCCTATTACTATTTTCTCTTTCCCAACATGATGTTCAACTTCTATCCGTGGGGACTTTCAATAAACGTCGTGACACCACTGGCGGTGGACAGGTCCAAGGTCTCCTTTCTCACCTATGTCTTCGACGAATCAAAAATTTCCACAGGAGCCGGAGCAGCGCTTGATAAAGTAGAAAGAGAAGACGAGGATATTGTCGAGAAAGTTCAGCGCGGCATGGGTTCGAGATTTTACGACAGTGGGCGCTATTCGCCCAAGCATGAGGGCGGTGTTCATCACTTCCATGGTCTGATTCGGGAATTTCTGGGCATCGATTAAGTAAATCAGTTAATTCAGTCATTGATACAAGGAGAAGGCGATGTTTGACCGACTCAAGAATGTAGTTAAGGGAATGCTGGACAAAGGCGTATCCAAGCTCGAAACTCCCGAGATTCTTGCCCAGATGGGTGAAACAGAGCTGGAGAATCTGCTCAAGCAGCTCAAGGAAGCTACAACTGAAGCAATTACTCGCGAAAAGATGCTGCAAAAGCAAAATGAGAAAAACCAGCAAGATCTCGAGCAATGGATGAAGCGTGCCGCAGTAGCCGTTTCCCAGGACAATGACGAAGTAGCAAAACAATGCCTGAGCAAAAAAGTTGAGCTGGAAGCGAACGGCAAGGCATTGCAGGCGCAGCTCGAAGAAGCAAAGGTGGCCAAAGAAGCGCTCAAAGAAAGATATGCCGAAATCGACGAGAAACTAAGAGAGTACAGAGTCAAACAAAAGAGTCTGGTCGCACGCGCCAAGGCAGGCGACGCAGTAGCCAACGCTCAAGACATGATGTCCAGCGCCTCAGGCAAGAGCATGGATTCAATCGAAGAAAAAATCCGCATGAAAGAAGCGCGCGGCGAGGCGCTAACTGAAATGGCGCAGGACGACAAGTTCAAAAACGCGGAAAAACAGATGGATGTCGACCACGAACTGGCGGCGCTGAAAGCTCAGATGACGGCCGATACGCCCAAATTGATTGTCGAAGAAGTGGACCCCGGAAAGAAAGACGAATAAATTCGCTTTTCCCGCAGTTTCAAATAAAGTACCGCCTTATGGCTTGGACTGAGGTGTTTCAGGTCCCTTCACCGGCTCCATCGCTTTCATATTACCGGAGTTTCTGGGATTGACGGGAGGGTCTGATTTGAGCAAATCGAAACGCGGCATTTCCATGGAGCGCGTGAATTTGCGATCGTCTCTTACCTTGAGTATCTGGCTGACTGTGTCTTTTATGCCGGCGCAGATATTATCCAGAGGAAGATCGTCACCGTCATAGCCGAACGGATCTTCAATATCTTCGGCAATCAGTTCAATCCCGATAAGGAAGTAAGTACTGATCATGATGAGCGGCAGAAGCCACCAGATTGAAAATTCCTGTGACAAATACCAGGGCATGGTCAGAAGGTTCAAGGCAATCCCCTGGCGCATGAATGCGCGATAGGAGATGGCGATTGGGCTGTTCTTGATGCGTTCGCAGGAGCCGGCAATATTCATCAGTTGCAATGCATGCCCGTCCAATTGCATGGACATAATCGTGTCTACATGACTATCTCGGCGCCATTGCAAAAGCAAGTCATAGATTTTCGCCGCCACATGCAGAGGAATATTGCGCACTTCCGAATCAGTGAGAGGTCCTACTCCTGGCAGAGGGCGGCTTGGGATGGTGTCACGCAGGTGATGTTTGAGAGCGTAAGAGAAAGAGATAATCAGCTCGCCGAAACGCACTTTTTCGCTCGAGCGAATTGTATCGAGGGCGCGCACTTTCAAACAGATGTTGCGCGAGTCGTTGACCAGCTGTCCCCAGAGTTTGCGTCCTTCCCACCATCTTTCGTATGCCGAATTGGTGCGAAAGACAAGTAGCAAACCAAGAATGATGCCCACGGAGGAAACAGACCCGAACTCCTTGAACAGGTGTGTAGTAATCACTCGGTCAGCGATGTAGTCGACTCCGAAGGCATAAATAGCCATCATGGCCACGTAGAGCCAAACCCTTTTGAAAACTGGAATTCGGTGCGCCAGGACAAACGGCCTGGACCACATGCTAAATGTGTAGGCAAGCCCGCTCTTCTTTTCCGGCGGCAACGCAGTTGTGGCGTAGCGAAATGCCATTTCCAAAGACTCGATGTCTGTGGAATGTTGCTCGGTTATTTCGCCGTCAAACCTGTCCGGCACCTTTCTTCCTCCATAGAGCCTTTTACAGGCGCTTCTAAGAGCGGCATTGTAAGTAAAGTCGACCGTCCTGGCCAAGGAAAGGCGATTAAGGAACCGATCGAGCACCGGGCTTCGCCGGCGTGGCAGTTGAAAACGTCCACAGGCTGGCGTTTTTCAAAGCAATGCTGGCGAAGGTTTGTTAACTTTTAGTCATCAAGCAAAAAACCCCGAGCGTACACTGCTCGGGGTTTGCATTTTGTTTTTTCCAATTATTTGCAAGCAAACTACTATTTGACGGTTTCTCTTGCTGTTTGGGGCACAGTGGCGACGATCTTGCCGCGCACATGGCGCATCGAAAGTCTCACCAGAGCATCCGGGATCTCTTCCAGGCTGACGGTTTCTTCAACCATGGGTTTGATCTGACCCTTTGCCGCCAGAGCACCAAATTCGATACCAATGCGAGCGAGCTCGTCGAGAGCGCTTTCGTCTTCGCTCTGATACGCAGAGCCGAGAGCCACTTCATGGATTGATATGGCTTTCTTGAACTGCTCGAATTGAGTGAGGTCGGGCAGACCGGCGATACAAGCGATGGCGCCGTTCAGTGCCAGCATGGCCAGCGATGCGGTCGCATTTTCGCTGGACACGGTGTCGACTATGTAATCAACACCCTTACCTTCTGTGATCAGTTTTACTTTGTCGGCAACGTTTTCAGCTTGATAGTCGATGATGTACTCGGCACCCAGGTCTTTGACGAACTTGGCGTTATGGCGGGAACAAGTAGCGATGATCTTCAGACCGGCAAGGCGTGCCAGTTGGACTGAGAACCCACCGACTCCGCCGGCGCCGCCGTGGACGAGGATTGTTTTGCCGGATTGCACTTTGAGCTTTCTGTGCAGTGCCTGGTAGGCTGTGAAGCCGGCGCATGGAAGAGCGGCAGCTTCAATAAAGGAGAGACCTTCGGGCATCCAGGCCAGCGCTCTCGATTTAGCGATGGCGTATTGACCGAAACCACCGCGGCGGGAAAAATCGCCGTGGAAATAAACTTGATCGCCTTCCAGCCATTCATCGACATCCGGACCGAGGGCGTCGACGACGCCGGCGACGTCCAGACCGAGAATTTGCGGATACTTCCAGTCCGGCAGACCGGTGGCGGCTAATTTGTAATCAATCGGATTAAGGCCGGCAGCGTGGACACGGACACGCACTTCGCCAGGACCCGGCTTCGGCAGGTCGACTTCAGTTGCGTAAAGGTTATCCGGCGTGCCCGGCTTATCTAGGACGAGTGCTTTCATTACCTGTTGAGACCCCATGAGTAGTAATGGCGGAGGAGAGTTGTAGACGGCTTTTTTGTGAGACTAATTGTAAGTAGCTCGAGCTGAAGTGCAAGCCTGCGCACGCCCGAAACATAGATTTCTCAACATTTTTACTTATTAAGGCAGAAAGGCGCGCTTCAAGAAGCGCACCAAATCTAACCTTTGCTTATCCAGGCGGGAAACTTTCGTATTTGTTTTCAATTACAAAAGGTCATCAACTTCATAAAATAAGCCCATGCAAAGTCTGCAGTACCTGCCATATAACCGCCTGGGCCTGACCCCGAACATTATTGTCGACTCGGTTCCTATTGAGTCCACAATCATCACTTTGAGCCACTGGCCGGCAAGCGGCAGCCCGCCTGAGTTGAAAGCCGACCTTTCCGCTGAAATTGTTTTCAACTTTCTCGAGTGGGCCGAGGCCGAGTCCATAAAAGGCAAGGCCGAAGCCGTCTCCAACAACCATTTCGATGAAGACGGGCTGGTCGGAATCTTTGCCCTGCTCAATCCTGAAGCCGCTCAAGTCACTTTCGTTCTTCAAGCCTGGGCCCAGCCTGACAAGTCGCCCCTCAACAGGACTGTTTTTCGGCGCCCGTACGATGAAATCACCGGCATTCTCTACGAAGAGCTTTTACCGCGTTTCTCAAATATTTTTCAGCGTGTCCATTTTCTCGAACAATACTGGAAAGAAGAAGATGAGCTTCTTGATTGGAGTGAAAACGCCATTCAGGCGGGCAGCATCAAAATCGACGAATACCCGCATCTGGATTTTTCCGTGATCGAAACCCCCGGCACAAAAGAATGGGTGGACTCGCGCCCGATTGTGGACGGGGCGCGCTGGACTCACAGCGTCTGCCATCAGTTTGCGGCTCACAATGCCACCACGTCCTCACGCATACTGGTAACAGACGGAAAGCGTCACGACTTTTATTATCGGTATGAGACATGGGTCGAGACAGTTGAGCGAAAGCCGCCTCCTCGTTTGGATTTGAAGCCAATTGCCGAGAGGCTGAATCGATTGGAAGGAAGATCTCTCTGGTCTGCAGAACACATAAAAGACATCGTCCCGCATCTCAGCATGGCTGAAAGAGGGCAGACAAAACTTAGCTCCGCATCCGTAAAAGACGCCTTTATCGAGTTCTTCAGCGCCACCGATGGGTAGAATATTGGGGGAGCAGATAAGCATGGCTGATAAGAATCCAAATTGGTTCAGCAAGGTTTTCGAACCACAAACAGATTTCTACAAAATCCTCATCGATCAGGCCACCATGACTCTTAACGGGTTGGAAGCGCTGGAATGCTGGCTTAATGAAGGAGCTGAAGAGCGCTGCCAGACGGTGCGCGACTTCGAAAACAAAGCCGACGAGATCAAACTGGATTTGCATCGCCGTCTGGTTGAATCATTCGTCACTCCCTTCGACAGAGAGGACATTTACGACCTGTCGACGCGTCTGGACGAAGTGATCAACTCGGCAAAAGCCACCGCACGCGAAATCGAGGCTTTTACGATTTCGCCGGAAGACGCTTATATGAGGGAGATGGCGCGCACTCTTGTCGAGGGTGCTCGCTGCCTGGTCAACTCGTTTCGCATGCTCAAGGAGAAGAACTTTGCCGAAGCGGAAGTGCAGGCAGGATTGGCCCGCAAGTCTGAAA
>JAYRNY010000055.1:0-4109 GCA_041911975.1 bacterium
ATAGCCGGAAAGACAATGATTGAGCGGGTTCACGAGCAAGTAAAAAAGGTAAGCGGGCTCGACCGTGTGATTGTAGCGACGGATGACGACCGAATCCGCGCCGAAGTTGCGCGTTTTGGCGGCGAGTATGTGATGACGCGCAGCGATCATCCCTCTGGCACCGACAGGCTGGCGGAAGTGGCGGAAAAACACCCGGAAATCGATGTAATCGTCAATGTGCAGGGAGACGAGCCGCTCATTGACCCAAAGGCAGTAGAACAGGCATTCGCGCCGTTTCTCAAAGACAAGAATCTCAAGATGGGCACCCTTGCATGGCATATCAAAGTCGAGGAAGAGGCATTCAGCCAGAATGTCGTGAAAGTTGTCGTGGACAAAGACGATTTCGCTCTCTACTTCTCGCGACTGCCGATTCCGTTTTACAGAGATGAGCGCAGTTTTTCTGAACGAAAGTATTTGGGGCATGTCGGTCTGTATGTCTACAGTCGCGACTGCCTCTTGGAAATTGCCGCGCTCAAGCCCACGCCTCTCGAACTGAGCGAAACGTTGGAACAATTGCGAGCACTTGAAAACGGAATTCCGATAAAAGTTTCGTATATCGAAGGACGTTCGCTGGCTGTTGATCTGCCTGAAGACGTGGAAAAGGTGGAACGCGCGCTAAAGGTTTTGCGCACTTAAGGCAACACCTGTAGAATTTCTCCTAGTAATCAGAAGCAAGTCCACATCATTCAGGTCGCAAACAAATATGCTCCATCGTCGTGCACAATCAAGATTTCTCGTTGCTGCGCTTTCTGTCATGGCAATAGCGCAAGTTGCGCCGCCTGCTCAAGCAGCGCGCAATGACTCGAGAGCACCGCGATATGCTCCGGCAATCGCACCTTCGCGCATGGCACCGGGGAAATTGATGGAGCCGAAAAATTTGCCCGAATTCGCAGAGCAATCCTATGTGCCGACGCAAGGCACCCGCATCGGTAGCGACGACGGCCCGAGCACGGCACTCAAAATAGGTGCAGAGTCTACGACTCTGCCGACTACGACCAGATTGAAGTTAGTGCTCGAATGCATGGTAGACGCTAAAGCTAGCAAGCCAGGTGACATTTTCGAAGCCCATGTGAAGGACGACCTGGCGGTCGGAACACAGCTTCTTTTGCCGCGGGGCAGCCTGGTGCGCGGTCGCGTCGTCGAAGTGGCAAAGCCGCGTTTGATCAGCCGTGCAGCAAAAATCGGCTTGAAACTAGAGCAAATCGTAACGCCGACCGGTGAAGTAATACCGCTTGACGCAGCACTCGAATTCAAAAAAGGCACAAGCAACGACAAAGGCCAATTGGATCCGGGCACCAGCTTCGGTACCAGAGTCTCGGGCAGCGTCAAATCAGTTGCCGGCATCAATGCCGACGGCTCGCGTAACGGCGCGCTCATGGCGGCAAACATAGCTACGCTCGGTGCACCAGCGGCAGCAACCTTGATCGGCAGTTCGGCAGTCGCGCTCTTCCGCTCCGGTGACAATGTCAGCCTGAGCCCAGGACAAGAGCTGGAGGTGCTTCTCACACAAGATCTCGGCCTGCAGGTCAACTGATTGAGCATTTGATGATTTCCATTCGCTCGATTAGTTTCGATACGTCCGACTGGATGCAGCTCGAATCCACTGAAACATGCATCACATGGCATAACCACAGGCGTGAAGTACTCTTTCTCCACTATTTTCCAATTCGTCCCGACATTCCCTGCTCGCTGAACGATCTGGTCACACTGCGCGATTCGTACAGGCGCGGCGTCAACCAATCGGGCGGAGGACTGGTATCAGTCAATGTTGTGCGCGTTCAAGGGTTGCTCGGCACACGCACTATTTTCAAGTTTCCCCAGCAACCATCTGGCATCGCATACGTCGCCTCACTGACTTTCCCGTTTCGCGATTTCAGTTTTGTGATCAAACTACAGTGCCCTGAAAACGGACCGACGGGTACAAGAGAAGCAATTGTTTTGGATCAACTGCTCAAGAACGGAGAACTCGAGATATCCAGAGACACCGGCAATCCGATTGGCTGGTCACGCGATCCTTATGAACCAGGTCTGGTGACCGGCACGCAAATGACTCTGGCTGAAGAAATCAAATACGACGAGATGTTTCCCGAGCATCCGCTGTCGCGAGCGCGCGGATTTCTCACGCGCGTGGCAAACACCATCACCTTCTCACCGGAAGTACTTAGCTCAGCCGCTTTTCCGAGCTAGCATGCCGGCGCGATCTCTTTAGGGCGATGCCATGCATCGTCAGGGCAACTCACGGCGTCGCCCACTACATTTAATTCTAAGCGCCGACTTCCTTCTTCTTCATCAGCTGTTGCACTGAATTCAAATTGTGCTCGAAGGTTCTGTTGGCCGGCTCGAGCTTGAGAGCTTGTTTGAACTCTTCGGCAGCCTCTTCCAGATAATTGCGCTTTTGATAAATGACACCCAGGTTGTTGTGCACCCAGGCATTTCTCGGTGACAACTTTACGCATGCTTTCAGCTCACCAAGCGCGCCTTCAAGATCTCCCTTCTCAATTAAAAGATTGGCGAGATTGTAGTGCGGGTCAACTTTATAGAAATTGATCTCGATAGCCTTTCTATATTCAGACTCGGCTTCATTCAATTCACCAGTCTTCTTGAGCAGCACTCCAAGATTGATATGAGCTTCCGTCATGTCCGGTTTGAACTTGACCAGGCGGCGATACTTGCGGATGGCTTCTTCATTACGCTCTTGCAATTGCAAGGAAAGACATCCCACATACATTGCATCCCAGTAGTGCGGATTGAGCGCCAGAGCCTTGTTCACTTCAGTAAGGCACGCCTTGTATTGCTTCATCGCCAGCAGATCCTTAGCAAGAAGATAGTGCTTTCGAGGATCTACGCTGGAGTCTTCCTTCAGTTTCTCAGGCATTTCCAGATCTTTGCTTTCTTCCAAGATCGAGCGATCAACTCTCTCGCCAGGCAGCTTGCGTCCTCGCTCTTCGCTGTCGGCATGCTGCTCTTCCTCTGGATCAGAAGCCTTTTCTTCGCCCTCGGACATATTCCTGGCAGCGGGCTTTTCGCTCTCTTCCTCTTCCCCTTCAGTAACATCGGGGGCGGTCATCGACTCGGGTCTGACGTTCTTCTTTAGTCCAGGAGCAACCGGCTCCTCATCTTCCGCCCGCTCTTCGGTCGGCGCGACAGCAGTTGGTGGCGTTGATTCTTTTTTCTTGCCGAAGAAAGGCAATTTCGGCAGCGCCTGCGCTTCGGGACTCAAAGAGAACAACATCAGACCGCATAGGCCCAAAACATAACGACTTGCTATTTTCCTGCTCATACTGACCTGCGCCAATAAGTGAAGGGACTACTGTAGCACTCAAAAACTATATAATAACTACCTGTTGCCTCACGTTTCATCCAGGCACGAATATGAAAACAGCGCCTGCCGCTGGATTTGCGGCGATCTCGCCGGAAAGAATTACACAAAAGTTAGATATACAGCCACTGTCCGCAGACAAGAAAAATACTAAATAAACATGCGCCTTTACAAAAAACATGATTTCCCGGGCAAGCTAATCGTAGTCGAAGGCGTCGACGGCTCAGGAAAGTCCACTCAGCTCGACCTTCTGCGCAACTGGTTGGAGTCCAAAGGCAAAAGCGTCATCTTTACCGAATGGAATTCGTCCGCTCTCATCTCCAAGACCATCAAGCAAGCGAAACGCTCAAACAGCCTGATTCCAGTCACTTTCAGTATTTTGCACGCGACTGATTTTGCCGACCGCCTGGAAAACATCATCATTCCCGCGCTCAAAGCTGGCTTGTTCGTCCTGGCGGATCGGTATTGCTTCACCGCATTTGCCCGCGATGTTTCGCGCGGGGTAGACAAAGAATGGGTGCGCAATCTGTATGGTTTTGCCATTCGCCCCGATGGCACCTTTTATTTTCAAGTGCCTGTCGAAGTTTCGCTCGGCCGCATCAACAACATGCGTGCGCCCGGCTTTTACGAGGCGGGCATGGATCTCGGTCTGTCCAGCGATCCGCGAGAATCGTTCCGCATTTTTCAATCCAACATCATCAATGAGTACGATCGCATGGTCGATGAATTCGACTTTCACGTCATGCCTGCA
>JAYRNY010000056.1:0-5105 GCA_041911975.1 bacterium
CGGCGTATGCGGGCAGCCACTGTGCCATACCTAGTTCTGTGGCGCCGCCGAGAAAGATTGCAACCAGCGCGCCGAAAAACCAGACATCGGATATGAGTTTCACAAAAGGAGTGCGCGCTTCACCTTCTGATGTCATGGAAGGAAACTTCATGGCGCCCAGGGCGAATATCAGTGCAATAGGCAGAGGAATCAGAATCAAACAAGCTGCACGCCACGAAATATTGCATTGCAATGCGGCGGTTCCGGCCAGCACTGTCACCGTCGCGCCGACGCAGTAAAAGGAATGCAGCCAATTCATCGATGCCGACCGGTTGTCGGGATTGATGGCGGAAACGACCGGGCTGAGCACCATGTCCAAAACACCGGCGCCCACTCCGAGAATGAAGTTCGCCAGAAGCAGAACCGCGTAGTTGGGCGACCATGAAGTGATTGCCAGACCGATGGCAAGGAGAACGTTGCCCGCGATTGCGAACGTTTTCGCCCCAATGCGATCGGCGAGAGGACCGGTGACGAGAATTGCGAATGTCAAACCAATGAATGCCAGGGAGCCTATACGCCCCAGCTCTTCCTGGGTCAAGCCATTGCCGGAGGCTCCTGGGAATGAGTGCTGAATCGACACCAGAAATATTGGCAGCAAATTGATGCCGATAGCCAGACTCATCATAGCTGCGTAGCACAAATAGGTCAGCAATTTCGCGCGGATCATGGTTCTCTCCAGGACTTTAGTGCCGACGCATGGCGTCGCCCGGTTTCTCGCGCAGCGCACTGCTGGGCCGTCAATTCTACAATCTGCTGTCAGAAAATGACGGATGCAAAGGACTGTCAAGTAGGTCTGGACTTAACCTTTCTCGGTTTTTAAGGCTAATGACAGACTTACGCCAAATCCTGGTCAATCTTTTGCCATTCTTGCTGCATTAACATTGCCGCATAGAAAGCTAGTGGGGGTTGCTATGGATAGTCTAGATACTCGTTGCGCCGAGAAACACAAGGAAAGAGAAAGTGTTAGAGATTGTGATTTCGTTGCGGACAATCGCCTTGAAGCATTGAGACAACACGCCAGTGCAAACTGCACAAAAGTATCAAAAAGCTCTGTCGAACTTGATGATCGAGCGAAAGAATGTGAAATCAACAAGGAATTACAAAATCATCCATACGGAAGTGCCTATCTGTCTGGAGTCTTAAGCCGCGAACGAATTGAAGGGCGTCAGACTATATCTCGTGGTTCGCCTCACTAATGTGAATTGCAAAGGGTGAACAAGTATTCGGGCGCAGCGATATAGTCGAGTTTCAGGCTAGCCGAAAGTTGCATGCGTAGGAGTGGCAGCAAGCCTCAACCCCAGGAGGCTTGCTGTTATTCTAGTAAGTTGTATCATTTGCTGGGCCAGCATAATTTTAGTTTGCGCGATCTCGTGACTGCTGAAGCCCCTATTCATTGAAGGGAGGCTTGAAAGGTTGGAAATATGGACATTCTGATAGAACTATCCACAATGGAGGGCCATGTGTTGGAGAGTGGTATGTCTTCTATCGCGAGTCAGGCAAGATTCCCGAACGCGGCGCCAAGATTCAAGTTGTCGATGCAACAGTCAACTACCAGAAAATGGGTGTGGGTTGGGTAGTTGGTCAACCCAGGCGAGGCGCAAAGCGGCGGGGCAATTACTATGCAAATTTTCGTGCAAACATTCCCGGAATAGATTTCTGATTCCAGATGCACATTTTCTCGGCGATCGAACGTATTTCAGTTGTCCGGATTCGAGCCTATCGAAATCCAACAAGCCTTTCAAAATTGAGATCAGCCTATTTTTACTGTTGTGCATTTTGCCGACGGTAGCCATTGTAGACTCGAATAGGGTGCTCCTCTCATACAATTTAAAAATGGAAGGATGAATTGAAGTCGGCGGGCTGCGCAGTTCACAGCTGACCATGCCGACAAAGTCTTTATGGATGAGTCGACCGTTCGCCAATTCTGTACTGGTCTAAAACAAGTCCGCCTTCGACTTGTTCAAAGAGGGCGCGCAAACGTGTCCATATCCGGCGTTCTTGAATTGCAAATGTAGCGCTAGGTCGCGCGCGCTTCGGATTGCCCCGCCCGCTCAGTCTTTGTCATGAGTTTAAGTGTGACAGGGGCTATCGTCACCAAGAAGATTACTCGCGCAGCTAAGACAATGAAGGCTTTGCGTGAGGGATTCAAAATCCTATCAGACCAAAAACTCTTTTATGTTTAGAGCAATTTTTTTTTAGGCATCGTATGCGCTTGTCTTGCTGCTGCGCGAGCTGCCGCATCCCGGCACAGCTCGGCTATTTTTTGCAAACTTGGCGTATTGCTGACATTGGTATTAAAAATGGTGTCATATAAATCGATCGGTGTTGGCTCAGCCTAATGCAGCTGAGATATTTGCGCTAGCTTGTCCGTAGCGTGCTAAATGGACTGTAATTTCAGTGAAAAGAAGACGGATGCGGAGCCATGTTGTATCGATTCTCTGAGCCTAAGCTAATTTCGCTATATGTAGTTCTGGTGGTTTACACCCAGAAACTCATTCAGAACTCTGTTTTTCTGATCGAATTTGCGTTTTTACATTGCCCGAAGGTGCTCACAGCAAGCGATGACGGGCCAATTGCAGCAGGTGGAAAACGCTCCGCTTAATTGATGTGCCACCAAAAAGTCAGAAAGTTTTGGCGACGAATTTGCTTTAATTCAGTTACCAACAATCCACATTCCTGAGACGAGGTGTGCGCAATCAATTCTTAAGACCAACCTGTCGCTATTTTTGCCAATGTTCGTCAGCAGGAGTCAGCTGACGTGTCATCGTCTTTTCACCGTCATACTTGTGCAGTTCCAGAGTCAATCTGGCTGTTCTTTGTTTATGTGTGTGTGGATAGAACTCGCTGAGTAGGCTTGCGTTACTCAAAACAATTGCAAGCTCTTGCAATTTGCATGGCTGCGCATCATCGCACTTCGCGTTGCAAATCTGGCTTATTCATGGCATTGCTATTAAATGCGGTGTCGTTAGCAAGTCATTGTTTGCTCGTCGCCTCATCATCCTTCGCAAGGCTCACGTTACTTGCGCTAGCGAAAAAACTCAATATTGAGGATACGTTTATGAGCAGTTTGCAGCTCGCCCATCTTTTGCTCGCACTTATCCTTCTGGTTGCAAGCATCCTTCTTTTGCGCTTTGCAAAATTTTGTCAGGCACGAACGAGAGGTTGGTTGAGAGAATAGTTCATCTTTTTCGATTGCCAGGCGATTGTTGTATTTGCGTTTGGCTTATTCGAAATCTTGAAAGCATCAGGTTTGCTCTAGATGTTGTTTTCTTCCTTCAAGCAATGCGCTTCTATTGGAGCGACTTTCCAGTTCTCGATCGGACGATGAAGCAATTTTGCTCGAACTACTTTCTCAAGGAGGTTTTCAGTGGAAACCATCAATGCAGTTGCTGGAGAAAAGATTGTTGTGACTTTTAAGGAATGCCATCAAGGCGGGTTGGAAACTTGCCAGCGCATCAATGGGCAAAAGGCTTACCTGACTCGTCGTTCGGGTTTTTACAGCGATGCCGCCATGCCTGGAGACACCTGGCTCGTTGAGTTGATGCCGAGTCGTGGGGTGCAGCATGTTCGATTGCATGAAATTGTCCATGCAGCGGATGATCTGGAGGAAGTGATTGCCGTGACGCCATTCGAATACGTGGTAGGAACCAGAGTGGCCCTTGCAATGTGCAAAAAGGCCGAGGAACAATATGGAGAAGCCAGCGTTGAAATGCTACTTGCTCTGATCAGTGCAAGTAAGCAGTATGTCGGCAAAGTGCGTGACGCTGAATTCAGCGACCGGGCGGCGGCTACACTGCGTTTGTGTCAGGAACAATTGAGAACTGACAAATATATCAAGCACTGCGAGGAAGTGGCACACTGGTTTGAGCATGAGAATCCTCAGGAAGCTGAAAAGCTCTACGCTATTGCCTGGGCTGGACAGAAGCAGGGGAAATGCGAAATTGAGCATTATCGGTTGCAGGAGGTGGCATTCTACCTGGCTGCACGTAAGGCCGCGGTTCGAGAGTGGTCTGAGGCCATCGATCTGTTTTTGGAAGTCGGCACTCCAGAAAGCAACTTCGAAATAGCAAAGTGCCTGGTCAAGTTGGGGCGATTAGCAGAGGCCTGCGAAGTCTATCATGGTATCTTGGACACGCTATTTGTGAGCGGCATCCATGAGTAAGTCCGTTGAGTTTACCCACAATGTAATATACGCGCGCGCAAATGCACGACCTATTGGGTTTTCGGAGTCCAGGCCTGTGAAGAGAGTACTAAATGAGTTGTGCCGGCTCCGGTCCGAAGGTCGTTTCATTGCCGAAATGTTTGCAGATCAGATCAAAGCGAGTTCTGCAAGTTTGAACGTAGCGATGGTGAAGATGAAGGAGCCTGAATGCAATTCGCTTTTGACGCTTTCGGATCAGCTCGGGCAGGCGAGTGCACGCTGGAAAGACGTTTTGATGACGACTCGGGAGATTGAAGGAGTGCGCCCTTTGGACGTCACTTGCATTAATTGAGCTGAAAACGGCAATCTACTTCTGCAGATAACGCAGCTCATGCGATTTTGCATGAGCTGCGTCGAAAGGTTTGCTATTAGCGGTGCACGTTTCCCGTGTCTTAAAAATGATCTTGGGTCTTTTAACTTTGCAGCACCGTGATTATTTCTTGGAGCCGGGCATACTATACGAAAGAGTGGACTACCCCAAAACGACAAATTGGGGTGTACCCGATCAACTTCTTTTCTTCATGTCGCGACCCTTTCTTTAACCGGGCATCCGTGAGCCAGCCATTCGCGAACATCGTGCAAGGAATCAAAAACACCTTCTGCGATTTTTCTCGATTCATCGGAAGCTGGAAGAAGGTCGGGTACCAGGCACGAGCGCATTCCACCGGCGCGGGCGGCGAGCAGCCCGCTGTGCGCGTCTTCGAGGATCAAGCAATTGTCGGCTGAGAGCTTCAATTCACCCTGGGCTCTGAGGAAAATGTCCGGATTTGGTTTTCCTTTTTCAACCATGTCGCCGCCAATCACAACTTGAAAGAATTCAAAAATGTTGTGAGTCTTGAGGCGTTGAATTGCCTCAGCTTGAACG
>JAYRNY010000057.1:0-2042 GCA_041911975.1 bacterium
GGATGGTCCAGGCAGCGCAGAATGAAGAAGATGACGAAGGTGGACAGACCCCAACCCAGTCTTTGTAATGCGGCTGGAATGCCGATTTTGATAATGCGATTGAGAACCGGCCCGAGGAATTGAAACATGTAAGTTGTACAGCCTTTGAGAGGCGAGCGCAAAAGAAGGAAGAGAGCCACAATCGCGCCTGCGCTCGTTGCTACAACACCGGACCAGGCTACGCCTGCAACTCCCAGATTGGCGACCGGCCAGTTGTGCAAAACGGTCAGATAGTCTCCGGCGATATTGATAGTCGTGGAGGTGAGCATGATGATGAGGGTCGTGCGTGAATCTCCAATGGCGCGGAATGCTGAATTGATGATGTTCAGCAAGCTGAATGGAATCAAGTAGAGGCTATATATGGATAGGTAGCTGGCGCAAATTGCCGCCACTTCTTCCGAACGGTTGAATACCGCGGCAATTCTGTGTGCTCCCAGCTTTGCCGCAATCAAAAGCGTCAGCCCCATGAGTACCGCAAAGATAATCGATTGCCCGGTGGCACGTGCCGCTTCCTCTTGATCCTCGGCTCCTGTCGCGCGGGAAACGAGCGCCTGTGTGCCTACGCCTGTAGACATGATGAAGATCATGAGGATGAACAGTACTTGTTCAGACACGCCGACAGCAGCCTGTGATGCGCTGCCCAGGTAGCCGGAGACATGCATGTCGGCCAGCCCGACCAGGGAACTTGAAACAGTAGTCACCATCAGTGGCCAGGACATCGACCAGATAGCCTTCATCAGACTGCCTGTGGCCAGATTCGCTGTCAGAGCCGCCTTCTCTTCCAGCCTTTTCTCTTGCTCATGCCGCTCTTCGTCGTCTATAGCGGTCATTGGGAGTTCCTCGACGCCAAAATGGTAACCTGCTATATTCTTCCAGATTCATAGCGCGCCAGAAGGCTCAGGGAGAAGGCTAATGAAACTTCGCAGCAGCGTATACGGTTGGAAGTCCGTCTGGATGGAGTTTGCAGATGAGCATCAGGGCTCATTCGACGACGGGCAGAAAGTGTTCGTCATGCGTACACCTGTATCAGGTAAGCCTTGGAGCCTCACTTTCCATATGCATCAAAAGGGTGTCGGCGGTGCAGTAAACGACAGCAGCGCAGTGTTTCTGCCATTCAAAGCCAAAGGGACATTCAGCTTCGACCTGCACAATCGCAGCCTGGTTGGCGATGCAAGCAAAATTTTTGGTGCACAGGACATCGAGATCGGCGAAGACGAATTCGATCGCGAATACATAATAAAAGGATCTGACGAAAAACTCGTCAAGCGAATTTTCGGCAGCGCTCGCATTCAAGAGCTGATTAAATTACAGCCGCACATCAAACTGTATATACAGGATGAGCCCAAGGAGCTGGCAGAGCATGGTTCTGTCCCTCCTGGCATCCACGTGCTTGCTTTCAAAGACAAAGCAGCCATCAACAGTTATGAGCGTCTGACACTCGTACACGACTTAATGCTGGCAACCCTGGAAGAGATGTTGGCTTGCGATCTGGCATCCCCACAGGATCCCAATTTCGACATCTAGGCAATTTTATTCAAATTGAAAGCTGTGCATCACCTGAACAGGTGATGTCCTCTTGATTTCAGGTGAATTATGATCACTTTCACAAGATTCTCACACTCAGTGGGAAGAATAAAAACAGAGCGGATTTCGCTCGAGGATCTGGAACTATTGCCAGACCCGAATGAGAGTGCTGAGTGTAGAAGGTGAACCCCATGGTTCGGAACAGTGCCTAATTCGGGGCTGGGGGAAACACAAAAGGGAGCATTGACCCATGACCGTCCAAAACATAGACGAGAGCGACAGCCCAGACTCGGTAAAACTTGCCGAACTCTTGACCGAAGCTGGCTATATAAGCCAGAAGGATATTGATGAGGCGATGCAGATAGGCAAGGAAACCGGCATGCGTGTAGGACGTGTGCTCATTGTTTCCGGATGGCTATCGGAAAACCAATTGGTGGCAGCAGTTAAAGCACAGACCCTGGTAAACAACGGCAAAATTA
>JAYRNY010000058.1:0-7734 GCA_041911975.1 bacterium
ATCAATCGCCGGCGTCCCCAAAGCACTGGGAACAAACATCGCAAAGATACAAGACACGATAAGGAACATCCCCAGCCAGCTCATGTCGACGGAGCAGAAAGGTGCTCCGGGCGACCAGAGCGAGCTTACTCAAGCTAAGCTGTCGCTAGGTTCTCCCTCTGCCTATGCCATGCCCGCTATCACACGCGAACAGGCTGCTCCATTAGCCAGGCAGAGCGCCGGAAAAGAGGACCCACTAGCTCCGATTGTCGGATTCAAGCCTTTTCCTTCATTGGGGGGGCTCACAGCATCGAAATCCTCTGATGTTAGCTATTCCAAGGACAAGACACTGCACATCCCGCCCCCCCCCCAGGGTACAAAACCGCCGCCGCCCCCCCCCCAACTCGCAGGAGCCCCAGGCGATGAAATGCCGCTTAACGAGCTGCCAACTCCACCTGAAAAACCTTCGATCGCCAAGCATCTCAAGTTAGTGGGCATCCTGGGCGACCGAGCTTTCATGACAGTCACCGATCCTTATGTGAGAAAGGCCAATCGCCTGCCTAGAACATTAACCGTCTCACCAGGCGACAGAGTGGATTATCTCAGCGTAATCGAAGTCTCCCCCTCTTCCGTTACCATCGAAGAAGACGGTCAGCGCCTCGTAAAACATCTTGCCTCTCTGCGTTAGTTGCCAAAAAGGAATGCTAGACTAAGCAGAAGCGATACAAATTCCCTGAAAACAAGTATCCGACTTGCAAATCCATGGCGAAATTCGAAAGACGCAAAGTCGCAGAGGAGGCGGCTCGTTTCATCGTTGAAGGATCAGAAGCTGAGTACCTGCACGCTAAAGAGCGCGCCATTTCAATGCTCGGTCTTTCCAGCAGCAACCATCTGCCGTCCAACAAGAAAATCAAAGAATGCATTGCTCAGCTGACTGCCTGCCAATTAGGCGAAGAGGAAGTCAGACGGCGCACAAGAGAAATGCGCGAGATTGCGCTGGAAATCATGCAGGTAATAGAAGATGCAGATCCTTTTTTGATCGGCAGTACTTTAACAGGTCAGATTCGCAACAGCTCTGATATTGATTTGCATGCCTACAGCGACGACTACACTGTCCTGAAAAGCCAGCTTACCGACTGGGGTTACGAAGATGTGGATGAGGAGCTGGTCGACAATCGCAAGGGACGCTTCGTGCATTTGAAATGGTATGAACGCAATTATCCAGTCGAAATCACAATTTATCCCTGGAGCTGGAGAGACATTACTCTCTATTCTTCGGTCACAGGAAAACCTATGAAACGCGCTGATTATGACGGTGTCAAGGCACTGCTCAAGCAGCAGCGATAAGCACACGCACGGGCGTGACAAATTCGAGAAGCTCCGCTCTCCGGATCTTGCTTCTGGATAAACATGCATTCAATAGGCGGCACGGTGCCCATTTCTGCCTATCCAAGCGGCACCAGTATGCTGCCAAATAGAGCTGCAGATATTTTCTTCCAATACCCTGAAACTTTGCTCGAATATGATTTTCAAAGTCAGAAACAAACTCTCTCCACTCTGCCGGAACTTCATCTGCATCATCTGCAGATTTTCCTATTTTCTTGCGCTTATATCTGTCACCGAAAAGTCTCTCCACCGCGCCTGCAAGCTCGAGCATTGTAAGAAGCGCAGATGCCTCATTCGCAGCGACTTTTGCCTTCCTGCAAAGCTCATCAAAACCAACCGGCTCAGAAGACAAAGTCTCCAAAATAGAGATCTCACTGACCGTGAAATTCTCCAGCGACTCCACTACCTGCTCATCAATCTCTTCAATCCCCATAAATTCATCTCGCGGATGCCGCCCAGCTGGCGTCATTCTGGTACGTCGAAAAACCAGTTCTCTGAATGCTTCCGATTTCAATGTGGTCTCGCCATCCCCCATCAACTCAGCAACAACCATATCCAACTTGCGGCAGATCTCCCAACAAGACGAATATGCGATGCCGGATAATTCCTTCAAATCACTTGGCGTAGGCGTCAATCCAGCCTCCTTGAGCCAAATAGCGCCTCGCCAAGCAATCGGTTCACGAATGCCTTCAAAAAAAGTACTGGCAGTAACCCATACAATTTTTCGACACTTGGCACAGTTATACGACCGCTCGCCAAATGTCTGGGCAGGCTGCAATGCAAAACAACAAGGCGACCTCGCTTCGCCTTTCAATTCATACAGCCCCTGCAAACTCAATATGCAAAGTTGCTCAGACGGAAAAACCGCTCTGAAATCAGACCAGGCAGCACGCAGTTTTTCTTCCTCGTCGGACGCCCTTCGCGCTTTGCGCATGTCACTCCACCTCTATCTCTTAAAACGAGTCGAGTGACCAAAAAGTTCAATTTTTCTCCAATTTTTCCAAAAAATCCCAAACCCAAACAACACCGGTATAAATTTCAACCGATATCGGTTGGAATTTATACCGGAACGCTCGACAACGACAATGTTTAACGCCTAGGCGCCAGGCGGCAAAGTGCGCGACTGCTGCTCTACAAATTCACGTCCATGAGCGTATTCAGTATTCACTGGTACACCCTCTTTGCAAAGGTGACAATTTTCGGCGGGCCAGTATGGAATCTTGAATTCGACAAGGTAGATGAATTTAGGCACGCCGAGACCATCGGCATCCGTGTTTCCACGACTGCAATAAGCTGCTGCGCCGATCACGTCTCCATTGCACGCACGCACCGCTCTTACCGTTTCCCTAATGGAGTGGCCTGTATTCACAATATCATCGACGATAAGGACTCTTTTTCCCCTTTTCAGCCTGTCGAAGCCACGTTTCAATATGAAAGGCGGTCGTATCTCCTTACTATTTTCATAAGGCATATCCTGATGTTCAGAAAATACAGATGGCAATCCCAGATGATGAGCAGTCCACTGAGACATAACCAGCCCACCGATTGCAGGACCGCACACAATCTCAACGTCTAAATGCTGAACAGCCTCTGCAAGCATAGTTGCCAATTCGGAGATTTTGTTTACATCTGGAATTAGCACGTCCTTATTTACCCAGCCAGCTCCATGGTCTCCAGAGATATAGACAAAGTGTTGTCCCTCTAAAAGGGTATTCGATTCGCGCAATATCCTCTCAGCGGTGGATGATTTTTGCATGGATACACCTGGCGATCAGTACGAATATTTAGGTCACCCAGAAGTGACGCATTACTTGTATACGGAGATACGTGGCACAAGCATTGGCGGGCACTCAGCACCGGCAAAATTTCACCCATTTGCACGATAATAACCGAGAAGAAATCACTCTTTCTGGTAATAGGCGGTCTAAAGGCTCTAAGTTATTTTGTCCATAAGGGGGGGATTTGCGTGATGTAATCTCCCGGGGCAAGAGTACTGCAATTCACGCAAGCGATCAACCAAATATGGGCTACCTACTCCAAGAGCCGGACGCTCAAAAAGATCTTGGCGCCGTCGTCGGCAATATTGTCAAACTCAACAATTTGATTAGTCGAGCAGCGCAAAAGAGCGACGTATTTGTTTCACCTGTTTGCCAGCAAAGCGAACTTCTTCTTTCACCTTGCCACGCGTACACGATAGTCGATGCCAACGCGCTTGATGAGGATAGCTGCTTGTCTGACAGTGACATCGACTTATTGATGCTGATTGGCGAAGGTTTGAGCCAACAACAAATCAGTTCCGAGCTGGGCATAGAACCAACTCAAATAAGCAAATGGCGTGACGAGATCGTAAGAAAGGCAAAGCTTTCATCGATTTGAATGCTGTCTCTCAGTGAGGAGCGACGTTCCCGCTGTCACTTGCGACCGGTGCAACTTTCTCAGGTGCCAACTTTTTGTAACTCCAGATAAATCCGATCAACATAAGAAAATCCGCTACACCAAATGGTTTCCACATATCAGGCATATTGCCTGCCAGAAAGGTATGAATGCCAACTACTGCGCAGTAGGAGGCTTTCAGCATGCAGCCGTAGGGTATGAGATTTCGATTGGCTTTCGGATTTTCGGCAATCTGAAAAAACATGATGCCAAAGAGTATCAGGAGCAATGCGGGAAAATGCACATATCCCCAGTGATTCGGAGGATCAACTGCAAAGACGCGAAAGAACCATTGTGGCACCGCAAGAAAAACTGCACCGAGAACAAAGTCGTATGCAGAACTGAAATAAAAGAGCCCAGAGATCGCCTTCATTTCTCTCTGCTGTTGTTCGGTCATATTGCCTCTCTATGAGCCCGCCTCCGCCAGATTATATTATCTTTCCACTGCTGCATAAATCCATCGCGGCGATGTTTCATCATTTCGTCGCCGTAGAGTTCTACCCCGAGATTTCTAAATCCGGCTGACAGTTCATCGGCTGTCATGTTGGTCGGCTTGAAATTGACGTCGAAAAGGGTGCACTTGCTCCAGGCTCTCGGTTCAATCAAGCGTCCCTCGGCTAGCAGCCGGCGATAGTACGGAGTACCCGGAAATGCTGTCGGCACGGTAATCTGCACGTCATAAGGGGTCGCCTCTCTGACGAATTGTAGGATAGCTTCAAAGATCTCCGGTCCCTGATTATCCAATCCGACTATAAAGCAAGCGATCACGCGAATGCCGTGCGATTGAATTCTTTGAATGACCTGTTTGTATTGTCTCCAGCGTTTTGCTTTCCAGTTGGAGTTCAGTTCTAGCCCGTTCAATCCATCTTCTACAGGGCTTTCAAAGCCAATCAGCACTTGCTTGCAGCCGGCCAGCCTCATCGATTCAAGCATCTCCGGATCATCGGCTACCGACACGTCAGTTTCTGCAAACCAGCGCACTTTTTCTTCGGCAATCTCCGGAAGCAAAGACTTCCAGTACCTCTTGTCGACAAATGCATTGTCATCTACAAATTCAATGAAAGGTCTCGCAAATATCGCCTTCAATTGGCGAATTTCAGCCACCACCAGTTCTTCAGGCTTCTGTTTGTACCGCCTGGTATACAGCACCGAACTGGCACAGAACTCGCAACGCATCGGGCAGCCCCTGCTGGTCTGCAGGGTGACGCGGTTGTACCTGGCCGGATCGAGCAGCCCATATGCCGGCAAGGGTGCATCCGCCAGATTGAAATTTCCGAACATGCTGCCATATGTTTCCTTCAGATTGCCAGCACTAGCATCGCCCAGCATCGATTGCCAGAACAGTTCTCCCTCGCCGATCATCACGCAGTCAGCATGAGTAAGCGCTTCTTCGGTCTCACAGGAGACATGATTGCCTCCCATCACAACTTTCGTTCCGGCAGCACGCAACCTGTCTGCAAGCTGGTAAGCCTCTTCAATCTGGGCGCTGAAACAAGAAATAGCCGCCAGATCGTATCCCTGAGGCAGCTCCTTCATTTCATTAATGTCTGGTATCTCAATATAAGTCTGTTCGTGCTCGGCAGGTGTAAGCGCACCGAGAGTAAGCAATCCTAGGCTAGGAAGCGAGGCTATCGCCCGGCTGCGTTCTACAAACCCTGGCAGGTTCAAGCCAAGACGCAGGAGTTCCTTGTCGTTGGCTCTGATTCCGTTCATCGATATAAGAGCGAGTTTCAAACTTTCGGTCCTTGAAAGATGGCGATTAAAAGTGCCGATGCGCCAATAATAAGGCTGAGGACCGGGATGAAAAACAGGTTGCGCAACACTTTCTTAAGTGATGCTCCATAGCAGATCGATGGCATAGCGATCTGCGCAACGATAAACAGTATCGACGAAGCCCTGACCAGGTCGCCTGTGAGATTTAGATGCGAAACAGTGAAGGCAAAAGCCAGATTAACGAAGGCTATTCCAAAAAATGAGACATGCCCGAGCCGCATCAAACGGCGCGGCCAGCTAGAATAGCCGCCCAGCCACTCTTCATCGTGGAAGAACAGACCGGGAATCACTCCGGCAAAAAATCCGGTCAAAATAGCAATCCAGGCAGCGATTATGTTGGCTTTCTCCATATAACTCCTGGTTTCTCATATTTATGTGTACGGCGGCTTTGCAAGCCCCGCCATCTACCGCACTTTAGCGCACAATGAAAGACATGAGAGCGCCTGGCAGACAGTTCACAAACCTATTGGCAGGCGAAGGCTGCTATCATTGCACTCCACAAAGGCGCCCCAACAGGTGAGTCGACCTAATAGGCGAAGCGAATCAAATCATCATGGCTCAACCCAAGTCCAATTGTGAAACGTCACCCGGATGTAAGTCCGACAATCTTTCTACATCCGAGTTGACCAGATACAGCCGCCACCTCTTGCTCGAAGAAGTCGGCAAAGATGGTCAGCTCCGGTTGAAGCAGTCGCGTGCGCTGGTCATCGGCATGGGCGGTTTGGGCTCGCCGATTAGCTTGTATCTGGCTGCTGCTGGAGTTGGAACAATAGGTATTGTCGATTTCGATGTAGTAGAACTTTCAAACTTGCAGCGGCAGCTCTTGCACTCGACTGAGAACGTCGGAAAGAAGAAAACAGAATCAGCGAAATCCCGCCTGCACGAAGTCAACCCTGAAGTAAACGTCATCGTGCACGAAGAGCACATATCTGTAGACAACGCTCTGAAGTTGATCGCCGACTACGACGTCATCATCGACGGCACGGACAACTTTCAAACGCGATATCTCGTCAATGACGCATGCGTCCTAGGTAAAAAACCACTAGTGTACGGCTCAATTTTCCGTTTCGAAGGGCAAGCAACAGTTTTCTATCCACCTACCGGTCCCTGCTACCGCTGCATCTATCCCGATCCGCCGGAAGCAGGCGCAGTCCCAAACTGCGCTGAAGGCGGAGTTCTCGGCGTCCTTGCCGGTGTAATTGGTTCCATTCAAGCGGCAGAAGCGATCAAGTTGCTGCTCGGCAAGGGACAAACACTCATGGGTCGGTTGCTTTTGTATGACGCACTTGAAGCCAATTTCGACACGCTCAATTTGAAGCGCAATGCCAATTGCCCGTTATGTAGTAATCACCCCACCATCAAAACCTTGGAAGAAACAAATTTCGTTTGTTCGACAGAGGCAAGCGCCAAAACCGAAGCAAACGACAAAGGAAAAACAAATACATCCAACCAAAAAGATTCGTTGGACAGCGAAGAAAGTTTTCCCACAGTAATTTCTCCGACAGAACTCAGTGAGCTGATCAAAGCTGGCAAGAGCCCCTATTTAATTGATGTGCGCAGCCTGGAAGAAACCATGATCTGCAATCTGGACAACTCGCACTTGATCCCGCTGCCGGAACTAGAACGTCGCCTCGGCGAACTCGACAAGAATGAAGACATCGTTGTTTACTGCCATGCCGGTGTAAGAAGCCACCATGCGGCCAGTCTGATGCGCAGGAACGGCTTCAAAAAGGTTCGCAACCTCACCGGCGGAATCACCGCCTGGGCCCTCGACGTCGACCGCTCAATGCCGCGATATTGAGACAGTTAGCTACCCACCCGACAGCGCACAAATAATGTGCACTTCGTCGGCGGATTTGAGCGGAGCTTTGACGGTATCGACGGATTCTTTGTTGACGAAGATTTTGATGTGCTGGCGCATCCTGCTCTGTTCATCAATCATGCGGAATTTGATGCCTGGATATTGTTTATCCAGATGATTGAGCAAGTCGTCTACGCTGGCGCCTTCAGCATCGACTTTGGACGCACCTTTCGTGTAAGACCTTAGCGGGCTGGGAATGTGAACGAGCACAACGTCTTCTCCGCACTATGTTGGGTTTATTACTAGATTGAACTGATCACCAGATTCCACTAAACGAGCGTTGCCGTAATCGAATAAATTTC
>JAYRNY010000059.1:0-4314 GCA_041911975.1 bacterium
AAAAGCATGCTGAGATGGAAGAAATCGAGATCCTTTGAGACGATTGTATAACCATTCTCTTGTGCATGATTCCACACAGTTTCATCGCTGGCAATCCCCATGCCCAATAGTCGGACATGTTGCGAGCCAGGATACAGGTCCGCAAGTTGGGGAACTAGATTATGGGAAAGGTTTTGATCAAACAGCAGCTTCATGCCGCAGGCGTCGTAAAGAGTTTCTTCTCTCGATCAGCCGCGAACGCTAAGCATGCACGTATGTCTTCGGCTGTCAGATCAGGGAAGTCTGAGACGATTTCTTCGATTGACATCCCGCCGGCCAAATATTCGAGCACATCCGAAACAGTAATGCGCAGTCCCCGAATGCAGGGTTTGCCGCTTCTCTTGCCTGGTTCAATTGTAATGATGTCTCTATAGTTCATTCTTCGAGCTTATCGCCTCCGACCATTGAAGTCAAATTTATTGTTGGTTCTGGCACTTATTCCATGAGAGCGTTGCTTTGTCGATTTCGGCGTGCTCCAAAATTGCGTCTGTGATTTGCTGCATTGCGGCGCGTAAGCGCTCTGCTGTGATGACGAGGTAGCCAGACGTGACGTCGCTGGTGGTCTTGTGATTTAGCAATTTTTTCAAAGTGTAAGGCGAGATGTCTAGCCCTTCGGCGCAGGTTATGAATGAACGCCTGAGATCGTGGACGGTGAATGAAAGTTCGGACTTGTCTCTTACTTTCTTCACCGAATCGCGCACATCAACTAGATGTCCTTTTTTGCCTTCTCCGCGAAAGACATATTGTTCATCGCCGGTGTCTGCATGCCGTTGCAAGAATAGCGAATGAATGACATCGCTCATGGGCAGCATGTGATCGGTGCCGTTTTTCGTGTCTTCAACTTTGAATGTTTTCGCATCCAGATCTACGTTCTTCCACTCTAGCGTGGCTGCTTCATTATGACGTAAGCCAGTGAGCATAACCAGAATCAGGAAATCCCTGGCTGTGGGATTTGGTAATTTCTGCACTGCCTCGAACCAGCCTGCAAGCTGATGGCGATGTACAGCGGTTTGCCTTCGGGGCACCCGGTTCCACTGTCGTTTGAGACTCTTTACTGGATTCTCTTTTAGAAGTGGGCTGCCGTCCGAATTCTTGAATTCCTCAATGGCGTATGAATAGAGGGCGCGCAGGATGCGCATGGTGTAATCAGCCTGCGCCGGGTGGTCTTCGCTCATCTTCTTGTGGCGGTCCTTCACCATCCGCTCGGTAATCTCAGTCAATGGCAGTTTAAGCCAGTCTTTGAGTGGTCTGCGCGTATGCCCGTAGTAGTCCTTGGCGGTCTTTTCGGTGAGGCGGCGGTCGCTGAGGTAGATTTCTAACACGCGCTCTAGCGTCAGGTCTTCGATAGTCTCTTTGTGCTTGCGGGCAATTGCGACCAGTTTTAAATTCTCTCGTTTCTCCTCATTGGGATCTCGCCCTTCGGAAAGGTCTCCAAGAATTTGCTTTGCCTTTATCCTTGCCTGCTCTGCGCTAATAACACCGTGCTTGCCGATTGTCACTGTCAGTTGTTTTCGGCTTTGCCTCGGCTTTGTAATGACTAGAAAAGTTTTTGTCAGAGAGCCATTCTTGGACTTGTGAACGCGCAGCCAGAATCCTTTTAGCTCGGTGTCTTTGTAATAACCGGGCTTGTTGCTTTCGAGGACGATGGATTTTGTCAGCTTTGGCATATACTTTTTGTTCGGAATGGACCGGATGATTAATGGTCATTTGGGCCGTGTGAAGCCAATGTGAAGCCATCTGGATCACACCTTATCAAAAAGATTCCAAGATGGTCAAGCCGGAAAGGTAGAACTGGATGGGATTTGTAAAAGTGGTCGAATTTAATCAAGTCTCATTTAAGCTGCCTCGGATGACTCAAAATCATCCGCCTTCACGGGCGTGTCGGTTCGACTCCGACCTTCGGCACCAATCTTTTCAATTGAATAAACCAAGGAAACAGCAATGTCGCGAATTGGGTTCGGTGACACTGTTCTTATAAAAGTGACAGTTTCTTGGCGCTGCGTGACCAGGGAAACGCTTGGTGGGGACGACTAACTATGCACTTAAGCCCCTCTCTCAATTTGATCCTTGCTTATGAACGCTGTCATCGAGAGCTTGAAGCGCTTTGAGAGTCTGCTTATTTGGCCTAGCGAGAGAAACGGCCTTTTGTCTGATAGATACTCCGATGCGCGCGAAGACGATCCGAACTCCGGAATAAGATCCGTTTGCGTGAGATTGTTTTGCTCCATGAGAAAAATGAGAAGCTCACGAGGAGTTACTGAAAGTTCTTCTTGCCATTTTGATTCATAATCTAAGACAAGCTTTG
Organism: bacterium; assembly: GCA_041911975.1. Classification (GTDB taxonomy): domain Bacteria; phylum Cyanobacteriota; class Vampirovibrionia; order Obscuribacterales; family Obscuribacteraceae; genus QKMZ01. The sequence continues at coordinate 2,345 of JAYRNY010000059.1, forward strand.
AAAGAATCTCGAAGTAATAACGCTCTTGCTTTGATAGTGAATCGAAACTTTCCAGCATCTCGTCCAGAACTTCTGCAGCGCGGTCGTTCGCTTCATCATTGGTTATCGGCTTCAGGATGAATTGCTCAAGGCGTTGCAGATATTTTTTTGTCGGTTTTTCCTTTGTTGTCATATTTACTTCGCCTTCTTTGTCTTTTTGCTTTGGCCTTTCCACGTACTTTTGTCATATTCTTCATGGGTTAAAACATCTTGGATGTATACCCAAAAAAGTCACAATCTTCTCCGGAATTTTGCACAGCGAGTTTTTACACTTCTGGTTGGGTAATCCCGTTACTAACCGGAGAGATTGAACATGGGTCTAACAGACGCACTGGGGAATGCTTGGGACACTGCTGTCAGTGCAGTCACAAATCCGACTCAAACGATTAGCAATGTTGCTCAAGAGGTCTGGGACCTGCCAAAAAACTTCGTAAACAACGTCTCTGAAACCGTCGACGCGCCACGTCTTGTAGACGCAATAAAAGACGGTTCTCCACAAGAGATATTTGACTGGGGAAAAGAAAATGCCAACGGCGGCTTTGTGCCATTAGTCATCGACGGTGTTTTCGGCACGGATATTTCGAAAGTAACTTCAGCATTCGCTAAGAACTTGGGCGACACTCTAATTGATGATTCAGTAAACGGACTCGCGTATGTTGCAGGATTGGCACAAGGCGGTCTGGAAAAACTCCACGTCATGCCGGACATGAAACAGATCGATCAGCAACTGCCAGACCTTGATCTATATGAGGATCCCGATTTCGACAATAGCTCGACAGCAGAAACAATTGCAGGTCGTGCAGGACAAGTTACAGGTTTTGCGGTGCCCTTTGTAGGAACAGCCGGCGCTGTAGTAAGAGGCGGAAAAGCCGTACTTGGTGCCTACCAGGAAGGCCATTTACTTTCCTCGATCACCGATAAAGGAACTGAAATCCTCAGTGCCGCCAACGACAGACTTGCTGCATGGATGAAACCCGGGTCCAAAACCGCAGACGAAGCAGCCGATGCAACAAGCGATTTGCCTGTACCGCGAGTAACTCCTCAACCCGCAGCTAATTCCGCTGCCGCGGAAGACCTGGGCGCGGTCAATAATCTCGGCAAAGTGGATGCCAACGGAGTAAGGGTTCTCAATGCGAGCGAAACAGAGCAATTGTACATAAAAGCAAGTAACACCCAGGGCGAATTGCAGTTCGCAAAACCAGACTTGAAAACAGGTGATAAGAAATACTATCAAGTGAACGCCAACCAAGTCGACCTGAGCCAGCATACAGCTGGTCTGCGCGTCGGTTCTACGGAGTCACCGCTCAATGCTGTGCATGACATCAGGCTCAGCGATGGACAAGTCATACCAAAAGGTGGATTACCCAATGGCTTACAAATCTCAGGTGACGTAATTCACACACCGCCAGCTGGCGTGACCCTGGAAAATGGTACGGTCCTCAGGGACGGTATGAAACTTCCTGCAGATGCCGAAATATCCGGTGGGCAGAAAGTGTCGAATGGGGATTGGGTTATTACGCGTGAGACCTCAGTTGACGGAAGACCAGGGTACGATGTGTACACGCCACACGGTGATCAGTTCATTGCTAGATGGAAACCCGTACCTGGACAGCCAGGACAGTATTCTCCAAAATCAGTTCCAACGGATATGGTTTATCTGCCGGCAGGGAAATATGAATTTCCCACTTCATGGGGCACCGCCAGTGGAGAAGGTCCCGCCTTCCTCGCAAAATATGGACCTGACGACTACAACATCATTACCTTGAAAGATGCAAGAGAAACTGGTTACCTGGATAATCCAACGAATGCTGCAAGTCGTCAATTTGCAGAAACGTTGCCTGAAGGACCATAAGCATTGGCGACGGCTGCGCGGGACTTGTCCGAATCAAAACTCACAAGCGAGCGAATTGAGCGACTCTATCCACCGACGC
>JAYRNY010000060.1:0-4661 GCA_041911975.1 bacterium
AAATGGGGCTTGATGACGGTGGCGGCGGCACCATAGACATTCAAGCCAACGAGCAAGAATTTGCCGACGACCATGTCGTGGCCAAGGGCAATGTGCACGTCACTTATAAAGACAGCATCATCGACGCGCCGATGGCGACACTGTTTAAAGACGCAGCCGGCAAGCCGCAGCGCGCTATATTCACCGGGCATCCGCGTTTGCGGCAGGGTCAAAACATTATTCACGCCGACAAGCTGACCTTCGAGATGGCTTCATCGATCATCATTGCCGACGGAAATGCGCACTCGGAAGTGATCCCGAAAGACGGCTCCAACGCCACCAAGACTGCAAAGAAGCTGGATGGCAAAACGGCAGCTCAAAAGAAAGAAGTAAAAACGGACGCCGCTTCTGAAAGCAGCGAAGGCGGCGAGTCGACTGAAGGCGCTGAGACCGCCAGCGCGGAAGCTGAAGAGAAATCCGCTCCTGCACCGGTCAAAGATAAGAGTGAGCCTACCAAACACGACAAGATCATCACTGATTCGGATCACCAGGAATACAATCGCATCACCGGGCAGTTCGATGCGCGCGGCAATGTCCGCGTCAAAACAGGCGACATCTTCGTCAAGTCGGACACACTGAAGCTCGTATACGACGCCGAGCAGAAGCCGGAAACGGCGCTGTTCACGGGGCGCGTCAAGGCGACGCAAAACGCCAACTGTACGGAAGCGGACTTGATGACGTACTTCCTAACAACGAAGCGATTACAAGCGACAGGACATGTGAAATCAACGGTGGTTCAGACTAAACAAGCTGAAGCCACCAAAAAGGGGGGCCCATTCGCAGCCTTTAAAACAGGACCAGCCCAGAAGCCTGTAAAGTCCACAGGTGCTCTGACAGCCAGGTCTGGCGGCTCTGATTCTCAAGCGAGAAGCAGCGACGAAAATCCTGAAATTGTTGCCGCTGCGCAAGCAGACAATGAAGCTGATGTAGCTGAAGACGAATCACAAAGAGAGCCGATCTTCATATTCTCAGACGCGCAAGACTACAGCGAAAATACCGGCCGTTGCACAGCAGACGGCAATGTAAAACTCTTCTATCAGGACACAATCGGCGTAGCACCCAAAATGATCATGATCAAAAATGTGACCACCGGCGAAACCGAAAAGGTTCTCCTTTTCGGGCGTTGCCAGATCACGCAGCCGGGCAAGCGTTGGATCGCCGACCGTATCACTTACACGGTAGCCGACAACAAAGTAGTTGCCGAAGGCAATACAAAGGCCTTCATCTTGCAGCAAAAACAGCCGACCGGCGCTCCCGACGGCACCAGACTTGCTCAACCGCGCAACAACATGATGATGTTCAATGTGCCCAAAGGCACGCTCGCTAACAAGACCCCCAATCAAGCGTCCGGCAATACAAAGTTGAGCGCCTCAAAGGTGGAAACTCCCAAATGACAGTATCTGCAATAAACAGACCGGCAACAGCGACAAAAACTCTCAGCACCGAGAACTTGCAAAAGTCATACAGCGGCAGAAGAGTAGTTGACGGCGTCAGCTTCCACGTCGGTCGTGGAGAAATAGTCGGACTGCTCGGCAGAAACGGCGCCGGAAAAACGACTTCATTCGACATGGTGCTGGGTCTGGTCAAACCGGAGCGCGGCAGGATCAGTCTGGGAGACGTGGACATCACCAAGAAGTCCATTCACCATCGCGCCCGTCTGGGTGTCGGTTATTTGCCTCAAGAAAACTCAATTTTCAGAAAGCTGACTTGCAAGGAAAATATTCGCCTTGTCCTGGAAATGCGCAAAATGAAACGCCGTGAGCAAAACGAACGCATCGACTGGTTGCTCGAGCAATTCGGCTTGACTCACCTGGCCAATATGGCGGCGGTGGCACTGTCCGGCGGGGAAAGACGCCGACTGGAAATTGCCCGGTGCCTTTCACTAGAGCCGGAATTCATTCTTCTGGATGAGCCCTTTACCGGTATCGACCCAATTTCGATTGTGGACATTCAGGGTCTCATCCGCAGGCTGCGTGACGAATGGAATATGGGCGTTCTTATCACCGACCACAATCCGCGCGCCACATTGAAAATCACCGACAGAGCATACCTGATTGATTACGGCAAAATCCTGGTTGCCGGTACATCTCGAGAAGTCGCCGACAGCCCAGTTGCGCGCAAACATTATCTTGGCGAGGACTTCATTCTATGATCGGCGGCCTAAAACTGATTGACCGTTATATTGCCAATGAGTTCTGGCAGCCGCTTTTGTTCGGGATCGGCATCGTCACGGGCGTCTGGTTCGGCGCCGATCAATTGAGAACGATCTTCAACTTGATCATGCGAGCCGGTGTTCCAATCAATATGGCTTTCACGATCCTGGGTCTGCACTTGCCGGAAATCATCGTAATGACGATTCCTATCGGTGTACTGCTCGGCACATTACTTGTCTTCAACCGCCTCTCCAGCGATTCGGAAATTATCGCTATGCGCACGAGCGGCGTTTCTTTCTATCGCATCATGGTGGCACCGCTGATATTCGGATTGATGACCAGCGTCGCCAGTTTTGCCGTAAACGAAAGCGTGGTTCCACTGGCCAACAGAACATCAAAAAAACTCGAATTCCTCGCCCTCTACAAATCAGAACTTCCCTCAGGCCAAGCCAATTTCACGTACATGGAAAGGGGCAGGGACCTCTCTCTAAATCGCGTTTTTTATATCGGTTTGTGCAACGGCAAACAACTCTATAACGTGATCATTCTCGATTTCACGCGCGATAAGTTGGTGCAGATCATCAGCGCGGCATCGGGAGTTTGGAATCATGGCGAATGGATATTGAGCGAAGGAAGAACCTATGTTCTGGCTGGAAACAGCGACATCACTCGCATTCTGCAATTCAAGACATTGACCTTGCCCGGAGTTCAAAACGTACAAAAGATAATGGATACAGGCAAAGTCGTCCCCAAAGAAATGAATATGTGGGAGCTGGGCAACTACATAAAGTTGCTCGGAGAATCAAATGCGGTATCAAACGATCTTCTGGTTCGCTACTATCAAAAATTCTCCCAGCCCCTGGCCTGTTTGATCGTTGCTCTGGCTGGAGCGCCGCTTGGACTTCTAGCCAGACGTTCGCGCAGCAATCTTGGTTTGATCTATTCGGCAGTCGTTGTCTTCCTCTATTACGTTCTGCAGTCCACCTCAGGAGCGCTCGGCGAAGCCGGCAGAATTCCTCCGATGCTTGCCGCCTGGCTGCCCAATATCTTCGTGGGAAGCCTCGGATTGATCATCCTGTGGTTTAAGAGTCGTTAATAAAGAATCCCAAAAGCCCTTTACAACAACCACATTCAGCCTCTTGGCAATTGTGTCGATTGCGGCGTAATTCGTGAATTCCGTATTGACTCCGGGATCGAACGATATTACTCTTGGCGTACGAGCGCATATATAGATTAGACAAGACCAATTCCTCAAGTTTGAGCATCTGGCGTGGTGCAACTGATCTTGGAATCACTCAGGACAAGACAAAGCTTAGATTCGACCTTTAACCAGCCTAGAGAAAGGCGCGGTAAAGGTCGTCTTGTTTTTGTCTTCTTTGCCGCTCTGGGACTCGTCACCCTGCCAGTTTTGCCGCTCACGTTCCTGGGAGTGCCCGGGCCGACGCTGACAAAAATGGATGAATGGCAGCAGAGAATCCTCGGCATTATTAACAGAGCGCCGTCGACAGCACGCGGCGGCGTCATATCGGCTTCGAAAAATGTGCGCGAAAGAAGAGACCAGGTAAAACTGCTCGATGGTGCCGCTCGTGAGCTTTTGAAAGCCCTGGAGACAGACCCGGACGATCCTGCCCTGCACAACCAGATAGGGCTCATTTACGCAGAGTCCGGAGATTTTGAAACTGCCATCAATCACTTCCGCCGAGTCGTGGCAGTGGGCAGAGAGAAGATCGCAGAAAAGACTGCCGAAGCGCAACGGCTCAGGCAGATGGGCGACGCCAGAGGTGCGACGGCGGCTGTCTTGGCTTGCTCGAAAGTGAATGTAGAACTTTCGGCAGCCCACGGAAATCTCGCTCGTGTCTTCGAGAGCCTCGGCCAGCATGACAAAGTGGTGGCACAACTTGACGAGCTCAATCACGATATATCAGTCGGAACCGATCTAAACAAACCGCAACAGCAAGCAAAAATGCCCACGCCCGGCGCAGCACTCGGACAGGGCAGCGGCGCCAGAATGTCATCGGAGACTCTGCTTTCTCTGGCACGCGCTCAAGCACTCATGCAATCGAGAAGAGTCGGTGAGGCAGTCTACGAATACAATGCCATCGTGCAAAAGGATCCCGGCATCGCCATCGCCCACCAACAACTCGGACTTTTTGCCGCACACTCCGGCAATCTGGTGCTTGCCGAAAAGGAATTGAAAGAAGCAGTCCGACTCGATGAAAAGGATTCTCTTTCTCATACCAGCCTGGCCCTTACCTATTCATCTCTGGGCGACACGGGCAAAGCCAAAATAGAATTTGAAAAAGCGCTTTTATTGGAACCGAGCAATCTGGAAGCAGCCGGTCATTTTTCGGCAATGCTGAGTACGCAAGGAGACAATGATGGTGCAATGCAAGTGCTCGAGACGGCAGTAAAGCACCACCCGCACAACGCCATTTTGCGCAATAACCTGGGAACCATGCATTCTCTCAA
>JAYRNY010000061.1:0-2928 GCA_041911975.1 bacterium
AGATTCTCGTCGATATGGGCGTAATCTACGGACAAGGCTGGTACTGGGGCAAACCCGCGTAATCCGCCGCAAAACAATTTTGCAGGGGCGCATTGCATGCGCCCTTTTTTCTCTCAAAGTTGTGAGCCTTGAACGCTCCCATTTAGGTGTCGGGTTATCTGGCGTTTGCTTGTTTGCGTTTTGACGAAACCCATTCGCTCACTTGTGTTTTGAGAACATCGAGCGGGACTGCGCCATTGCGCAAGACCACATCGTGGAAATCGCGAATGTTGAAGTTGTCGCCAAGCTCTTGTTTTGCCTCTTTTCTCAAGTCTCTGATGAACATCTGACCGATTTTATAGGCGCATGCCTGTCCCGGCCAGACGATGTATCTATCGACTTCGACCGTTATATCGTTGTCTGTTTTACTGGAGTTTTCTTTGAAATAATCAATTGCTTGCTGTCGCGTCCAACCCATCGAGTGAATGCCTGTATCAAGCACGAGCCTAATTGCACGCCAGATTTCGTATGTCAGCTGCCCGTAGCGAGAGTACGGATCTTTGTACATGTCGAGTTCGCTGCCCAGGCTTTCGGAGTAGAGTCCCCATCCCTCAACGAATGCGTTGTAGCCTTCGTGGCGGCGGAAGTCCGGCACCTTTTCCATCTCCTGCGACAGCGCTATCTGCAAGTGATGTCCGGGCACGGCCTCATGCATGGTCAGCGCTTCCATCTCCCATTTTGGACGCGTTCCAATGTTGTATGTGTTTGCGCAGAACATCCCTGCTCTGCCGAACTTCATCGATCCGGGGCGATAATACGCAGTCGGCTGGGACTTCTCGTTGAATGCTGGTATCGCCTCGACCCCATACTGCAATCGAGGAAGCTTGCCAAACTGCTTCATCAGTTGTGGATCTACGCGCTTTGCGATGTCTCTATAACCGGCCAAAAGCTCATCTTTGCTGGCATAGAAAAACTTCGGATCGGTGCGCATGTATTTGGAAAATTCTTGAAAGTTACCCTTAAAGCCCGTTTCCAACATGACCTTTTCCATCTCGGCACGAATGCGTTTCACTTCTTCAAGCCCGCGCTCGTGAATCTGGGCCGGTGTCAAATCGGTCGTAGTGTTTTGATGAATGTTGAACTGATACCAGGCTTTTCCGTTGGGAAGGTCACTTAACGCCAGACTTTGTCTCGTCTTTGGCAGATACTCCTCAGTGAAATAGGTATACAGCTTCTGATACGCAGGTCTAATACTGTTTTTGTATGTCGACGCAGCAGCGTCTTTCAGTCGAGTCTTGTCGGACTCGGAAAAGTCTGCGGGAAATTTCTTGAAGGACGCGAGAAGCGGGCTTTCCATTGGATCTTCGACGATTTGATTCTTGATCTGCTGGGGCACTTCACGCAATGTGATCTGAGGTGGAGTGATGCCCGCCTTTACTCCTGCCTTCATCAACTCAATGTTTTGATCGATCATTGCTGCAATGCCACCGAGGCGACTGACTATGTCCTGGTAGTCTTTCAAGGTGGCTGTCGGGTTCTGCAGGAGCGTTGTCGCTGGTTCTTCCTGCACACCCTGGAGCTGATTGATCACCAGGTATTCATTGGGAAACTGGCTGTCTTGAAGGCTCATGTTCAACGCGTAGTCGAAAAGATCGTAATTGAGCTGGTCTTCTTTTGACAGCTTTGCTCTGTCAATGCTCTTCAGTGCTTGAAGAGGAGCCTTCAGTTCTCGCTTGCGTCGTTCGATAGCGGACAGGGAATCATCTGTCCAGCGTCCATTTTGACCAGGATATCCCACACTGGTAGCCCACTCCGGGTACTCGTGCATTTTGTAATCCCAATAAGCTTCGAATATCTTCCAGAGCCTGTCATGCTCGGACTTACTTTTCGCAGCCTCGGAAGTGATACCACTCATAGTGCTTTCGTAGGGTGTCTCACCGGTTGCAAACGCAGGCCCGTACGCGATCAATCCCAGGAGTGCAGCGGCAATCAACTTGTTTCCTGCTATTTTACGCAACATGAGTTAGCTCCATTCCCTATGTCTTGGGACGCTGTTCTTAACTATTTAGCCGGCTGATTATTTGGATGGAACCGCTTTGTCCATCTCATCGACCAGTTCATCCATCAGTTGCCAGTTTAACCTATTTGCTACTTCGCCTGTCTGCGCGTTACTCTTCAGTAGTTTTTTCATGTACTGGTCTACTTCCGCAGCCGCGTGGCTCAATTCGGCAAAGCCGTATGATCCGGCTGTTCCTGCCAGCCTGTGTGCGACTGTGTGAGCATCCGCCAGCCATTCACGCTGCTTTTCTTCATCGTCTTTTGCCTTTTGCAAGTAGTCTTTCATCTCGGCAATCCGCTCGGGAAGCTCGTTTAGATAGTCACTGCGCAAGGACTTGAGCACTTCTTCAAGGGCCGCATCGTAATCTGGGTTGTCGTCATCTTCAGGCATTGCGTTATATTTTGACTGAAATTCTTGTTTGCTTAGTTTCTTCCCCAGCCAATATTCCTCAAATTGCCACCGAACGCTAGTTTTGCGGCCGCAGCTGTTAGTAAATGTAGGGTCTACGCATGGAGTCTATCCAACATTAAGAACATCGGAAATCGTTTGTCTAGGCGCCATTGACTAATTTATTGATCTCGCTGGGCAGGGTCAGAGGATCGAAAGGTTTGCTGATCACCCCGCTGGCGCCCAGGCGTGTGTACTGTTCCACTTCTTGCGGCTGCACTTTTGCGGTCATCAAAATTACGGGAATGTGCTTCAGTTGGTCGTCTTCGCGCAGTTTCAGCAAGGTTGTCGGACCATCCATGCCGGGCATCATCACATCTAATAGGATCACGTCCGGGGTTTCTTTTCTTGCCAACTCCAGACCTTCATAGCCGGATTCGGCAAGGACGACGTCCCATTTGCCGACGCTTTTCAGGGTGACCTGGCATATCCTTCTAATGTTC
>JAYRNY010000062.1:0-2190 GCA_041911975.1 bacterium
CGGCAAGGACAGCGCCGGAGCGCCCAACTACATTCGCTCATCAGGCGGTATCCTGGTCAAGAACACAGCCGAGGCTCGCGAGGAAGTTCAAGCATTCGAAGATAAGATAAGAAAAGCGGAGAAGAAAAAATGATTGCCGAAGAAACTCCTCAAATCAATCAAATCAATGAGAATTGGCACCCGGGGCAAGGCTGGCTCGGGGTGGTACCAGGCGTCACCTCAATAAGAGACGCAATAAATAAGCTCGGCGGCATTTGCGAAACAGCTGAGATGGCCAATGGTTTTTCCTTCGACTTCAAAGATGGTCTCATTCGCGTCACATCTTTAGAGCAGCAAGGGACGATTTCAAAACTTTGGATTTCGGGAAAACTAGCTGGTCAAGGCACTATCCCCGGCACTCTTGCCGGCGCGAGAAACATTTTTCCCGGACTCCGTCATGCAGGCAATGATGCAACCAATGCGGAAATCTATGAATGCAGCTCTTTAAGACTGGCTGCAACACCGGGACAAGACGGTCAAATAATCTGGATTGAATTTTTTCCGGTCTGAGGGCTATTTAGCATTTGAAGGCCAAACCGTTTAAAATACCCTTTCGTTTCTCAGACCCTTCGAAAAGACGATATTGAGGTATTGAAGATGTTTGCAAGCAGAGTGAAAGGCAAAGTCCTTTTATTGGCTTCGATTGCTGCAGCCTGGGTTTCTCTGTCGATTCCCGCGCAAGCCGCCGGGGTTCCTCCCGTGCGCATGTCGGTGACTCCGGGCGGACAGAGCGGCATCGAGCAAGAAGTTTGCGATCGTCTTTCAATGGGACTTCAGAACACTCCGGACGTAGCCATCAGTACCGTCAATCCCGATTGGTACATCGTCTGCACGATCACCGAAAGGACCGACCAGAATACGGGTCAAATCAGATATAACGGCACGGTGACTGTCAAAACCAGAGATGGGCAGGTGATTACCACCGCCTCGGTCCAAAAGTACAACCAGGACTATGTAGTGCCCGGACAGCAACTGAACAAGCGCTTGGTCGACAATGCCGCCAGAGATGTCATTCAAGCAGTCAGCGACCGCTCGATGCCGCCCATTCAGCAGGCAGTGGAAATCGAGATGGAGACAAGAAAGAAGATCATCGAAGCCGAGATTAAAGCCGAAGATGACAAGTACGATGATGCCACTGCCATCCTGCGCCCGATTGGGCCGGAGTCGCCCCGCTTCAAAGCCGTCCGCGATTTGATGGATGAGTACGCAATGGAGAAGGAAGCGATCCAGTTCATCAGCACAGCCAAGAGCAAGGCAAAGGCCGGCGCTTACACCCAAGCGGTGATTGCTCTCAAGCAGGTGAACAAGCGTTCTAAACGCTATCGCAATGCCGTGGCTCTGATGGCGCAGTACAAGGCGCACAGATAGGTTGCAGATGATAGATAAATTAACAGTCGAAGCGCCCGCGCTTCGGCTGGCTCACGTGGCACTGCGCCTGATGTTCAGAGCGTTTGCGGGCTGATGCATCCATTGTGCCCCTGGATCAATATACTGACGGCAAGCCGTTCTTATAAGAATTGCCTTTTAATAAGCCACCCTTTCAAGTAGACTGACGTCGCTCCTGATAAGACTCTATGCCTTGGAGCAGCCGCCTGACTGGATCAGTCAGAGAAGGCAAGAGCGAGAGCTCGGAAAGCTGGACCCTCGATCTGTCGAAAGACCGCCAAGGAGCTCCTAATTTGCCGAACAGCATCGTACTTCTTATTTGATCAGATGCTGCGGCTTTTCAAGCGGAAACCAAACTCGAAATGCTAAGAAGTGAGGAAGCACCAAAGCGAGCATTTGGACATTGGACAAGGAAGTCTTTAGAAATCAGACAATCTCATGGAATTAGGTTTGAAGGAGAGTTCTAAATGAAAGCTAGAAGGACGATTGCCCTGGGCGCAATCCTGATGCTACTGGCGGCGACGCTTATTCCTCAAGCGGCAATGGCTGGTCCGAAGCGCAGAATCGCTGTACTGCCGTTTGAATACGGCGCAGTCAGCGGCTCACTGGGCGGATACGACCTTGGTAAAGGCGTCGCCAGCCTTTTGATCACCAAGCTGGTCAATGACGGCACCTATTCACTGATCGATCGCCAGCACCTAGACGCGATTTTGAAAGAACAAAACTTTTCAGTAAGCGATCGCGCCGATGCTTCCACCGCTAACA
>JAYRNY010000063.1:0-3374 GCA_041911975.1 bacterium
GCTTGCTACTCGGGTTTGTCCCTGCAGATTTGCCTGGAGACCTTTGAGGAGAAACCGGTGTCGATTTATCTGCCGCTGGAGTCAAGCCTACGCTGCGGTGAATGTCATGCGTCGTCCCGACGCTGCGGATGGGAGTTCTAGGCGCCCGCTGAACATTCCTGCGTGGCTTTGCCGCTGGTTTCGAGACGGTTTGCGGCACATCCATCAAAGCCTCAGCCGCCGAGCCACTGAGAGACTCCGCAAAACAAGGCTGGCCAAAGCCCGCAGTCACCACAAAAACCGCAAACGCCAATAGCAGTAGGGAGTAGCCACTTCGAGTCACAGACACGCGCATGATCCCCTCATGTGCCAGAACATTAATTGCCAATAGACCCCTACGTCTCTCTTACCCAGGCGAGAGGAACCACTTCGCCTGTAAATTAATATGTTGAGCATCAAAACGGGAAAACTTTAGTTAGTCCCGGGAAACGTAAGGGCGGCTTACTTGCCTTCCGAAGTCGGCGAGCAGCCGACGAAACCAGGAACATTGGCGCACATGCAATATAAGCGACCGGTCGAACGCACACTTGTTCTCAATCTCTTTCTGATCTGCTCGGCAACCTTTTTGGCCGGGTGCACGCAGATGTTCGAGATGATGCCTCACAAGAAGTGGGGTTTCATCGACAAAACGGGACACATGGTGATTGAGCCGCGCTTCGATGATGTTTTGCGCGACCAGTATGGTGGCTGCATGCCCTATTCGCACAAAGTTTTCAAAAACTTCAGCGAAGGACTGTGCGCAGTACGAGTCGAAAACAAGTGGGGATACATCGACAAGACCGGCAACATGGTGGTACCTGCGCAATATGACAATGCAGGAACATTCAGCGAAGGGCTCGCTTGTGTTCGCCTTGGCACTAAATATGGTTACATTGATAAAACCGGCAAGATAATAATTCCTGTTCAACTCGACTTTCCGGCACACGCAGCAAATGCACGAAACGATAATCCGGACTGGGATTTTTCGCAGGGTCTACTCGACAAATACGAATATTGTGAAGGGCTCGCTGTTGCGGAAAAAGATGGTTTATTCGGCTATATCGACAAGCAAGGGAAGTTCGTAATTGAGCCGAATTACTCCACCGCTTATCCGTTTTACGAGGGCACGGCCAGGGTCGAGCAAAGGCGAGAACCAGGAACCATGCCGAAACTTGTGTATATCGACAAATCCGGGCAGCCCGTGGTGGCGGCAGATAAGAATTGCATTGATTACACTGACGGGATTTTCCTGGCGCAAAATGGGCTGTACGACAAATCGCGACGGTTGTATTTCTTGCGCAAGGACGGCACTCGCCTTAGCAATGACGAATACGAAGACGCGCGTGTATTCAGCGAAGGTTTGGCAGCGGTTGCTCCGCATTTTGCCGGTAATTATCCGGACAATGCGGCATACGGCTACATTGACATGACTGGGAAGATAGTCATTAAGCCGCAATATGATATCTCGGGAAATAACATCGCGGGAAACTTTCGCAGCGGACGCGCAATCGTAAGCCAGACAAAAAATGGACCAATGGGAAACTATGAGCATCTGGACGGCATCATAAACAAGAAAGGCATGTGGATATTGCAGCCGAAGTATTCTCACATAGCCACATATTGCGACGGTTATGCGCGCGCATTTTCAGACCACGGATGCGTTTATCTCGATATGAACGGTCAAGAAATCGTGCAGGCCGGCTCCGGCTGGGGAAATAGTTTTAGCGAAGATCTAGCCGCGGTGATGGAGAAGTAGCTTGCCGCATTGCCGTTCCGGCACAGAGAACTACTTCCGTCTTCCCGCGACGGCTTCTTTTGCCTTGCCGATTTCGAGTGAGCCTAAGAAAGAATCGTTGACTTTATACTCGTCAGCGTACTCCGCATCGATCTTCGCTAAGTAGTGAGAAAGAAATTCGTAAGCCACCCATGCTTGCTCGCCGACGATTCGCGGATCGGCGGTCGTGCCGTGCTCTTTGAGGGTGACCATCTGATGGAATAGGTCTTCCAACTTAGTAAACGCCAAAACAGCTGGAGCATTCTCACCGTAGATTTCTTCCAGTTCTTTGATGCGTTCTTGATCGTTTACGTAATCCAATTGATTTCCCCCCTTAATAGATCTAATTTCCCAATGCTCTAAATTCCGAAAAGTGATTTGAGCCAGCCACTACTTTCTTGTTTTTCCCTGTCCTTGCGCGCCAATTCCGACTCGAGAAAACCAATCCGCTGATTGGCTACATCGATTCTATCTTGCGCATCTGCCAGCAGTTTTTGCTGCAACTCGATCTGAGTCCTAAGTTCAATAAGTTCTTGATTCGCTTCAGTGACAGTGGACAAATTCATATCCACGGCACCGGCTTTGACGTTCAAATTCATTGTGTGCGTACCGGTAAAAGAACCTGCTGAAGCGCATGTAGCCGTCGCACCGCCTTCCTCCATCATCTGGCGCAATTGCTGCGCAACCAGATCGGATACGCCGCTTTCGTTTTCTTGAACATCGGCAACAGATTTGGTCGTGATTTCCATCGCCGGCGCGTCAGTAACATCCGTGCAGGAGGTGGTGGTGACGATATCAGTGCAGGGAGAATTGGCAAGTTCGTCGTATGCATCGTCTTCATCCGTGCAGGCGGCAGTGGCAAGGTCGGCGCACATATCATTGATTTCAGCGTTGTCGACAACTTCTGTGATGTTGGCGCAAGGTGTGCTCGCAGCTTCCATGCACGATGAGATGCCGGATTTACTGTGCGCAGAATCAGCACCTTTTTTGCTCGGCGCGGCTTCGCTCTTTGGTGAACCTTTTTTCTTTGCCATTGCTTCTTTCTTTGGCGGGCGGCATGGATGCCGCCCCTACAGTTTATGGTTGTCGGTTGATTCCCTTTTTTTCATCGGGCGCATACAAAGCGCCCCTACAGATTCCTGAAGCGGTCGACGCATGGCGTCGCCCCTACATGAGAGCTACATTTTCTCGTACCAGACGGGTCCTTCGTTGATTACTGCTTTCTTGGGTTCTCCGGTGGCGTCGGTTTCGGCTACGACTGTCGCCGCGACAGCGGCACCGGCGGTAGTGTCATCAGCAATCGAAACTGATGCAACTTCTAAAGGAACGTCCATTTCCTCCGGCGGCATCAAATCAATCATGCGAATGTACAGGTGCGACATCGTTTGGCACTGAACATCAGTCCACTCATGTTTCCGAAACTCATCGAGAATACGAAACACGTCTTTGCGCGTTTGAGCTTGTTTGACACGCGCCAGCCAGATGTTCAGATCTTTGTTTTTATCGCCTTCAGTCATTGCTGATTTCCCATGCCCGCGGTGTTTCTTTTAAGCGCTCCAGGCTCGGCTACGCCTCGCCTTCC
>JAYRNY010000064.1:0-3562 GCA_041911975.1 bacterium
AGTCGATGCCTTTGATGAGCGCGTGGAAAGCGAGCGCTGCCACTGCACCACCGACCAGCGAGCCGATCAGAACGTTGCCGATCAGCGCCGAGACGAGTAATCCGGAACCAGCGCCGATGAAGCCGCCGACTGCGGCGAGGCACGAGAAGAGGATTCCTGCGATCACCCCGAAGAACCCGTAGATGATGACCTTCTTGAAGTCCATGTTGTTACCTTCTTTAACGGTTGGTGGCTTTTGGCCGTTGTTGGGCACCGTAGTTGGTGCCGGATGATTTCGCTTGGCCGGAACCAGAAACGCACGAGGTGCGTTCGCAAGTGATTCGGCTTAGCGAAACCTGTGACGTGGTTGTTGCGGGTATGCCGAAGCCGGCGCGCCTGAAGCCTTTTTTGAAATAGGCCACAATTGTTCCTGGTTAAACGCGAGTTTAGTGCTGCCGATTGATGCAATAGAACCGACGCCTCAGGCTCGCGTTTGGGGTTGAGAAACTCTCTACCAGAGCGCCGAAAACAGCTGTCTGAGCCAGGGCGGACGGCACCTGCGAGCGCGTTGGCGCTTTTGAATTGCCGTAATCCTGGCGTAGAGTTGGACTGGTGGGGAAAAGAGAGAGCTCGAGAAAAGAGAACTAGAAAAGCATGTGTCTTAGTTATATGGCGCCTGTAGTCAGTATTTCACTGGAAATTTTGCTGATATTGCGGCCCAGGCATTATCGTGAACCTGTTTCAGCTCGCGCGCACAGGCAAAAGTTGGAAGTCAAGCAGTGGTGGGGGTTGCGCTAGCGCGGCTTGGAATAGCCCCGTTCCGGGCAACGCCAAGAGGCCGAGACCAGTTTTGCCGACTGAAATTTGTCGCCCTGGGGTCAAGTCCGCTGAACTGTCTTTGCGTGACGGGAAATAAAGCTGCGATAATTTGCTGGTTGGGTCAAGAGCGAAACTCTTTATTTCTTCATGTCAGTAATGCCAAGTGAGCAAGAAGCCGGGATTTTAAGCAGTTTGACACTGCAAATTCCTGCCAGCACGAGCAATTTGGGTCCAGGATTCGATGCTCTGGCTCTGGCTTTGAACATCTATTCGACGGTGCGCTTTGTCGTCTATGACAGACCCGACGTCAGCCAGCCGATTGTTTCTCTCAAGGGCGCAATTGCTACCGTCAGCGACACCAATAATCAAGGCAACCTCATTTACAAAATGCTGCAAGGGCTCTGGCAGTCCGATCCCGAGCTGCTCAATCGAGTGCGCATCACAGTCACATCCGACATTCCGCTCGGTTGCGGTCTGGGTTCGTCCGGTGCTGCAATTGCCGGTGCCGTGTGGGCATCCTACTTTTTGCGCGGTCTGGTTCCCACCAGAAAGGACATACTCACAGTCGGCATGCGCATGGAAGGCTATCCGGAAAATGTCGCGGCCAGCTTGATGGGCAACATGATTGTCTGCGGCAAGAGTATGGACGACGACACGATTGTCAGCGAGCAATTGGACTGGCCGGACAAGTGGAAAATTCTTGTCGTTGTGCCGCGATACACGCTGAAAACCAATGATTCGCGCAAGGTGCTGCCCAAAACGGTGAAGTTCGAAGATGCAGTCGCCAACATCCAGCGCACCGCCCTCATCGTTGCGGCGGTGGCGAAAAACGACGAATCTTTGATGAGAGCCGTCTTAACAGATCGGCTTCACGAGCCATATCGCGAGCAGTTGGTGCCGGAGTTGGCGACGCTGAGAAAAGTGCTATCGAGCTTCCCGATTATGGGTTGCGTCTTATCCGGCGGCGGTTCTGCCATACTCGTTATCGTCAACCAGCGCTTCAAGGACGAAGTCCTGCAAGAGCTGAAAGTCTGGGCGGAAGCACAACCGCAGGCGCCGGCATTGCTTGATCTGAGTGTCGACAAAGATGGCATGCGAGAAGTGTAAAGCTGGTTCTTATCGGGATCTCATCAAAATCTCGGAAGCTTTTTTCTCGTATACGTCTGTTAAAGCTCACCCGTTACAAAACTTGGGATGTTATCGAGTAATAGTTCTTGATAGAAGATCCGTGTATCTAAATAACTTCCTTGCCTCAACCCCGAAACCTTCTCTTAGTCAGCTTCTCCCACCCTGTTTCCGTTCCCCTTCCTGCAGTCTGAGCTGCTGAGAAGAGTCCGAGTTTTGGGACTGAGTGTTGACTTCGACTGAAAAGCTCTCGCAAGGAGGGCTGCGACATGAACATCATTATCGGACTGCTACTGCTCTGTGGTGCGCCCCTTCTAGGCACGTACCTCGGCAAGAAGATGCTGGAAAGAGGCTGGTTCTCTTCAAGAATGCGCGTCTTTCTTGCATCGTTGCCTGTGATCGCCTTGAGCGCATGGCTCTGGATTTACTGGCCATGGGCGGCTGTCACAGTGGCTCTGCTTGGACTGTTCGCACTTCGTGAAGGGCGAGCTTATCAGGTTCAGCACAGCAACTATGGTGGCTACGCGTTAGGCCCCTACGGCATGTTTCGACCGCGTGTCGCCGACGGCGCCACATGGGGAGACGTGCATCGTCGCGACCGTACAATCGTTCCGTGGTCTCAGAAAAGCGACTTGCATGAAATGCAGGAAGGCGCTCTGGGAAGCATCGGTTCGGCTGCCGGTAAGCGATTCGATAAGTACCCGCCAGTCATTCACCGGCAGCGTCCGGGACATGCCAGGCTGGCTGTCGATAACGGTTTTTTTCCGCCCAAAGGCAAAAGCGCAAAGCGCGGACAGCTCAAGAGCGTGAAGTGACCAATTGATCCTGCCATCAACTTGAGACCCACGGGTCGACGGAGAAAACATGGCACAAGTAACCAAGGCCGCCAAGGTCTATGTCGCAAAACGCGACTTCTTGCCAGAATCGGCTCGCAAGAGCTTCCATATCGACGTGAAGAAAGGCGATCGCATGGTCGTCGAAGCTGAATACGATCACGGCGACATGTGCCGGCTGAACGGCAAGCAGGTGTTTCTCAGCGAAGAGGACATCTACCGGTATTGTGAGGTGGAGAAAGCCGAAGGCGACAAGCCTGAGGCCGACTGAAATCCACTCAGTTTCAACAAAGCGAATGAGGGCTCATCGTGGCTCTCTTTCGTGCGCGGGATGCCAATCGGGGCGCCCGCGCCAGACAAAAAAACGGAGGTGTGCTGTGGACAACATAACAGCACGAAGGCCGCTTCTCATCCTGGATTTGGATGAGACGCTGGTGCACGCCGAGGAGAAGGCCAAGCCTCTTTTCGGCCGATCGCCCGATTTCACGACCAGCGACTATGTCGTGTACAAGCGGCCACACCTCGCCGAGTTCCTCTCGCGGATGTGGAAGCTTTACGACCTCGCCGTTTGGTCTGCAGCCGGTACGCTGTACGTCAATCGAGTGGTCGAGGTGATCTTCGAAGGTCACAGGCAACCGGTGTTCGTCTTCTCAGGCGTGCGCTCGACTCGCCGTTTCGACCACGACGACCATCAGGAGTACTACATCAAGGACCTGAAAAAGGTCCGCAAGAGAGGCTTTGACATAACGCGCATGCTGATCGTCGATGATCTTGCGCGCAACGCGCAGCGCAACTACGGCAATGCG
>JAYRNY010000065.1:0-5949 GCA_041911975.1 bacterium
CAAAAGGAAAGGGAGATCGAAAGATCTCCCTTTTTGCTCACTGCTTGTAGGGGCGGAGTATGCGGCTCCCCTGCAGGAGATTGGAGCTTATGCTGCGACGACAAGCTGTGGTCGCGTTTCTTCTGTAATTGCCTGTTGTACTTGCGGCGTACTTTCCAGACCGATGATCTGTCCGAGATCTGCTTGCCTGGTGATAATTTCCAACGCATCGTGCGCGTCCATTATTTCCCATGCTGCGCGCCGTTCTTCTCTGGAGTTAGCTTCGGCCAAAACGACAATCTCACCGTTTTCTACCTCTCCTTCGAACACGTTAGCGTAATACTGAGGTTCATTCGCGTGCAAGAATGCACCGATCCATGTTCCCCAGTAGGCCATAACGATTCCCCCGGAGACGGCTGCCATCAAAGTAGTCAGGATTTGGAAGAAACCTGGGGTCGGAACGTGAGGCGCCAACGCGGTTCCCGCCCAGAGTCCGCCTAATGCGCCAACGATTCCGTAACGCACGAAATATCTGACCATGGGTGATTTGATACGAGCTGAGAGGTTGCGAAATTCGGGGCAGTCCTTGCCGACCACGCTCAAGTCTGCGGATTTGAACCCTGCTTTATGCAAGTCTTCCAGTACCTGACCGGCGCTGCCGTTGATCTCAAAAATCCCGTAAACGTAATCTGGCTGTGACATAGGAGCATCCTCCGCTTCCCTGATTGACCTGTTTGATTATCGGTTCTTAATTTATCGATTATCGATAATCTATAATTAGATTGTACCCGTTATTCGATTTTGATCAAGTGATTCGGACTAGAATTGCAACATGTCATTTAAAAGGGCTTCCACCAGGGAGCAGATCACGCAATACCTGCTGGAGCGCATTCTCGACGGCACTTACAAGCCGGGTGAGCGCTTGATTGAGCTTTCTATTGCCAACGAGCTCAACACCAGCCAGGCGCCGGTTCGCGAGGCTCTGCGCTATCTCGAGGCTATGAGGGTGGTCGTTACCGAACCATATAAAGGTACTCGTGTCAGAGAAATTACCGACCGCGAGTTGGAGGAGTCTTCCCAGGTTCGCGCGACGCTGGAGGAGCTTGGCGCTGAGTTGGCGGCGGTTGCGCTCAAAGATAACGTCACACGCATTGTGGAAGAGTCCAAGCTGTTTATGAAAGCTGCCCGACAGAAGGATGTACAAAAATACGGGCAGCATGACATCGAGTTTCACAGGCTGATTATGGAAGCGTCCGGCAATCAGCTATTATTGTCGATCTGGGAGTCGGTTGTTTTAGAAACCCGATTCAGGCGCACGCTGAGCCGCATAGGTGAGGACCAGTTGGTCGAATTCGGCGAGGCGCACCTCCCGGTTATCGATGCGCTCAAAGAAGGCGACGGGAAAAAAGCTGCTGCGATTTTGAAAAACTTGATTTGCAAGTTTCACTTCTTGAAAAAATAGCTGGCTTCGCGACTATGTATCTTTACGCCTCGGTATGTACGCGGAGAATGTGCTACCTTGCTGGATTCCGCCGGACACGACCCAGATTTTGCCCTGGTGTGCCTCGATAATCAGTTTGCAAATCGCCAGTCCAAGACCTGTGCCCTGATTTGCATCGCTTCTTGCTTCCTGTTCGAATGTTTCGAATATCCTCTCCAGATTCTCCTCTGCAATTCCACGACCGCGGTCGGCAACGCTGAATTCGAATCCGTTGACTACAGCCTTTATCACGACCTTTACCGTCTCGCCTTCGGGGCTGAATTTGATTGCGTTGGAGACAAGATTGGTCATGACCTGCAGCAACATTCTGCGATCTCCGTCGACAATCAGTTCTTCATCCGGCACGACGATTTGTACACCCTTCTTTTCGGCAAAGCCGGCCAGCAGCTCCTTTGTGTCGTGCGCAAGCGTTCTCGCATCGAAAAGCTCTCGTTCCAGATCGACTCTTCCAGCTTTCAGCTTTTGGAAGTCGAGCAAGTCATTGACCAGTTGCATCAGCTTGTCGAGGTTTGTCACCGCACGCGTTATGTCGGCTTGGACGTTGCTGTTCACCTCGCCTTTGACTCCGGCAAGAATGAGTGAGAGCGAGTTATGCATCGCCATTAGAGGGCTTCTGAGATCGTGGCTGATCATGTTGGCAAAGTCTTCTTTCAATTGTTGGATGCGTTTTTGCTCGGTTATGTCATGAATGACGCAGAACATCTTTTTGTGCGGTTGTGACCACAGGCAAGACCAACTCGTATCGACATGTTTTCCTGAAGCAGTAAGCAATTCAAGCTCGAATGTCTCCGGCTTTTCACTTTGCATTGCCGCTCGAAATTTCTCGTCTGCCAGAAGGCTTTGCTCCGGCACCGCCAGTGAGTGCATCGGAGTGCCCGTCAGTTCTTCCGGCTCGCGTTCAAGAAGCTTGAAGCAAGACTTGTTGATCGAAAGAATCTCACCGGATTCATTTACGGAAACGATGATATCGGCTGCGTTTTCAACCAACTCTTTGTTCTGCGCCAGAGCGCTTTCCAGGGCGTCTGCGGCAGCGTGTAAGAGACTGTCCAGTTTAGAAAATTCTGCCGCGTTGCTCATGACCGGCAAAAGCGGCTGTCGTTGCGATAATCGCTTGCCGTTTCTCCTGATGCGATCAAGAGGAGCGCTGATCATCTTTGCGAAGTACCAGCCAAGCAATAGTGCTATGCCGATGTTTATGCAGGCGAATACGCCTACTGCCCCTACCAGAGCCGCTATCGATCTTTCGATTGCGGCACTGTCTGCAGTTACTTTTGCCCTCTCGACAGACACGATGTCATCCGTGGCGCTAGTCCAGGCTGGTGCTTTAGTAATCAGTCTTTCCTGATATTTTTTTGCTTCCTTCCGCCAGTTAGGTTGGCTCAAAATCTGCTTAAATCCGAGCAAGGCTTCGTTCATCTCAGCCATTGCCAAATTGAATGCTTTTATGTTCTGTTGCTGCTCCGGATCTTTCTCGATGAGGCTGAGAAATCTGGCGACATCGTCGGTCAAGCTAAACCACTGTTTCTTTTGCTCGTCGGCGCTGATGAAGTTGCCTCCCTCAGCAAGACTGTAGTCCGAGACCATTTGATTGACGACCACGTTTCCTAGATGATATGCCAGTCTTATTATGTCTTCTGAGACCGTCTCTCTCAACATATAGTTTTGGATTTGGTGCAGGCGAAAGCCAAGAACAAAAACGAAAACGAGTTGGCACATTATGGGAAACGCGACCACCAGAATGCCGCGTTGTTTCAAATTCACAGTGGGAAATGCCTTCATTAGGCACCACCTTCTTTGTCATTGAAGCGAGGAATTTTGAACCAGAATGTACTGCCGGAGCCTAATTCACTTTCTATGCCAACTTCGCCGCCGTGCGCTTCTACAATGTTTTTCACAATTGCCAGTCCGAGACCGGTGCCTTTGATGTTCAACTCCGGTTTTGCTTTTGTTTGTTGAAACTTATCGAAGATCTGTTCAATGTCTTCCTGGGAAATTCCTGGTCCTTCATCTGAAACCTTGATGGTAGCGGAATCTTCGTTGGTTTCGATGGACATTCGCACAGTTGAATTCTTTGGTGAATATTTGATCGCGTTTGACAGCAGGTTGATAACAACCTGCACAAGTCTGCGTTCGTCACCCAGGAGAATAGCATCCTCACTTGGTCCTCGTACTGTCACCTGGGCCGCGTTGGACAGCCCGGAAAGAGCATCTCTGGCACTGTTGCAAACCTCTGAAGCGGCCACCGGTCCCAATTCCAGTGAGAGCTTATTGGCTTCCAGTTTTTCCAATTCGAGAAAATCATTTACCAGAGTGAGAAGTCTTTTCGAGTTTGATTCCGCACGCTCCAACTCCTTCATTACACCCTCGGGCAAGTCTCCTCGTTTGCCGGAGCCAAGAGATTCCAGAACAATTGATATGGCTTGCAGAGGGCTGCGGATATCGTGGCTGGCCATGGCGATAAATCGTTTCTTCAGCCGATCTACGTTGCGCATTTCAGTGACATCGTTGACCACACAGTAATAGTTCTGTTTTTCCGTCGACCATGAAACTGTCCATAGTGCGTCGCGCAAACCACCGTCGCTTGTGCGCACCACGTTTTCGAACTTGCCTTCTCCTTCTTCCCGGACCCTGTTGATACCCTGTCGTGTAATCTCGGCGGTTTCGTCCGTAATCAGAGACATGATTGATTTGTGCGTCAGTTCGTCCGGTATCAATCCCCACAACTTCGTGCTTGATGCACCAACGGTTGAAAAACGCATTTTTTCATCGAGCGAGCAAATCACATCGGCCGCATTGTCGAGCACTGCCGACTCTGTCCAGCGAATCTCCGCAAGAATGCTCCCGGCATCCGAGAGTACTCTGTCCACTTCCGCCAGCTCGTCCTTGCCGGAGAGTGGCTTGCTGACCGGTTGTCCGAGGGCAAGCTGTCCGCCTTTGCGAGTTACTTGTTCCACGCGAGACTGCATGGAACCGATGAAGATCTTGATGAGAAGAAGAGCGGTGCCGGCATTGAGGAGAAATCCGAAGCAAATGATGCCGATAAATTTAGCCTGAAGGTTTTTGAAATCTTCCGGCTCGTGCTTGACCATGCTGGTTTCAATATTGACGACTTCTTTGGCCAGGCGCTCCTGCTCCATGGCGACGTGCAGCAGCACCTCATTCTGCATGCGATTGCTCTTTCTGCCAATGCCGGAGGGTCCTCTGTGCACCTGAGTCTGCCGGCCAATGCTGGTGGCGACCTGTCTGAGCTCTTCGGCATCTTCGATAAGCGGTCGCAATTCGCTGTTTTCACTTAGATTCAAATTGCCCCATGTGTAGGGCTGGCTGAACCGACTCATCAGTTTTTCGTAGTGCGTCTTGCGCTCCTCGAAGCTGTGATTGTATTTGTCCGTGAGGATGTAGAAGGTTTGAACTGCCAAATCCTGCATCTTATGCAGTTCTATCAAAATCTTCTTTACGTGCCGGACCCGCTCGAATTCTTTGCCTGCTTGTATGAGTTCGTGTGCAATCACCGCCACAAAGCTCAACTCAATGACAATCGGCACGAGGACCAGTATTAGGCCCGTCTGCTTGGCATTGAGATTGGACAACACTGTGATTCCCGCCTGCCCCCTGGTAGGAAGTCCCAGAACCCCCACCAGATAAATATTCCACGTACCTCCTTTCTATTTTCAAACTGCTGATATAGGGAATTTCGTGGCAGGGTATAGATTTATAGGTAGTCGAATAGATACACGGCTTCGTTTGAAGCGGTTGGGAGATGGCTGCGTGGGCAAGCCGCTTTTTCCGATGTTTTTGCTGGCGATTGCGGTTTCGCTCTGGCTTTTCTGTGTTTGTTCCTCTGGGGAATGCAAAGACGCGCCGGGCGAAAAGAAAGAAGGCAAGTTCACTTCTCGATTCCGAACACACCCGTATAAAGCGGCGAAAGATGAGCTGACTGAAGCCGAGAAGGAAGTCGCGGCGATTAGATTTCAAAAGTGGCAAACGGCAAATGAGTGCATGGAACGTGCCAACTATGCCGAGGCGATCAAGATTTTTACCGAGCTCATCGACACAAGTCCGAAGAAGACCAAGAAAGAGCATCTGGGTTTTGTCATCGGACAGCGCGGCTATGCGCGCATGCTCAGCGGCGACTTGAAAGGCGGTATCGTCGATGCGAACAAGTCGCTGGATTTGGCGCCGAACAATATCTGGACGCGAAAAAATAGAGCTGTTGCCTATCACAAGCTTGGTAAGCACGATCTAGCCAGAGCAGATGAAGTTAAGGTTCGCGAGATTGAAAACGATCCGAAGTTGCAAAAGATGCGGGAAATGATGGGTCACTACAAAGGTGCGATGGAATCTCGTAGCCAGGACAAGCCGGAAGAAACTATCATTCACGCCAAGAAGTTGATCAAGGAGCAGCCGGATTCGAACGCGCCCTGGTTCATTCTTGGTGATGCCTATTTTGAAATGGGCAAATTCGAAGA
>JAYRNY010000066.1:0-5338 GCA_041911975.1 bacterium
CTGACGGTCTACCCGAGATATCGGTGTAAACTGCGTTCGGCTTAGCAAGCTGATCGGGGTCTGCTGATGTTGCTTGGACCGGGACAAGTATGTTGAGCACATCGCTCTCGCTCACTGTCGAGACCGGCGCCATTTTGTTGTCGGCGGTCGATTCAGTGGCAGTGTCGGCGTAAGCCGCCAGCGGTGTAGCGACCACAGAAGCAACAAGACTCAAACATGCGATTTGTTTTGCTGTGGACTGGAAAAATCCCTTGGCAAGATCACGCCTTCTCATAAGCAACCCCAATTACAACTGACCCAGTTAAGCAGTTATACAACGGGTATGCATCGCACGCGCCGCTTGACTACAAGACTTAATGTAGTAGGTCAAAAACCTTTCCACGAGCTTACAAAACGCCGTTGTCATGCGCAAATTGATTGATGTCATGCGTCTGATACCAATCAGTTCGGACGTCCAATAAGAACCGGAGTTCTCTTAGAAACCAGGGCCGAGCAATTGGAATGCTGCCCACGATTTCGCCGACGGATCTTTCGACAACGCCAACATCTGTGCGCGGCGCAATGATTGAGCTTGATTGAGCCCAGCTTGTTTGCTCTTGTAAAACTCGACCAGCTCTGCCTGTCTGTCGCCCGAAGGCTCAGACCACAGGGTCATGAGTACGTTGCGAACGCCGGCATAATTCAGTCCGCTGCTGAATACTTTTACAGCGTTGCCCTGAATATCCTTTCCATATATAGAGCTGCCGCTCCACACCATGAGGTCGCTGGGCAAACTCAAGCCGAAAAGCTTATCGGCAGTCACTTTTTTGCCTCCGTCGTCCTTGCTCGGTGCGAGCGGAAGGACTGAGTCCATCGGGTTTTTCTCATGCAGAGGTACTTTGCTGGAGAAGTGAACGATCGACTTACCACGAATCGTGTCGGAGATAGACGCGACAGGAGTGTCCTTGCCGACCAGTCGCGTTACCAGCTCAGGCTGGAAGAGTTGCACAAACATATCGTCTCCGGACTGCGAGCCGGATGCCACCACTAACGATTGCTCGTCGGTGTAGCGCGGCGGGCTGTCCATGAAGACACCGACCGAAGGCGCCATCGTCAATGTATGACGCTCGACCATGTACTTGCCGTTGCCGTCGATCAATGCTGCGAACGGCAGATTGTAGAGCACACCATCCGGAACGATAACCACGGTCTGATCGGCATTGTTCGGCAATGATGCTGCCACTGCCGTCGGTATCAACTCCTTATAGAGCGTTTGCAAAAGCATGCGCTCGCTTGTTGCATCCGAGCCTGATTCCGGTCGCGTCATGCCGTTGACCAGAGCATTGACTTGCTCCTTCAGTCGCGATTGACCGATGGGGATGATGGTGGCGGAGAGTCTTCCGGTTCCATCCATGGTGAAGACAACTGACGATGTATGCCCGACCAGATAATCGATCATCGTCGCTTTGTTGTTTCTTACTGCAACCAGGATTTGCTCGGCGCTCATGGGCAATGGCGCAATCAATCGAGCCAGTCTGCGGTTTGTTTCCACGAGCTGGAGGTAACGCTCCATCCACTTTTTCCATTCCTTGGTGAGAGCGGCAGGCGGGCTGCTATCTTCGCAGGCGTGCAAATGAGCGCGAGTGGACATCAGATCGTTGTAGATATCTGCATCATCCGGTTTGACTTTCCCGCCGCGACGATTCCACTCGACGATGAAAAGCTCATCTTTCAATTGCTCGGCTGCAATCAAGGCTTGCTGGGTCATCTTGTGTTTCGCAAGAAGTGCAACGAGCTCTTCGCCAAGATCCTGACGCGTGCTGGGAAAGCTCAGACGCTCAGGGGACGGGAAAACCCCCGCCTGGGGAGAACGGAAGTGCGAAAGCGCGCTGGAGAGCAGTTCGCTGACGGGTGTTTCCGGCTCCTGCTCAAACTGAGCAATCTTCGCTAATAAAGTGTAACAACGCCAGAGAGTTGAATCATCCTGATACTTAGTTGCCAGAGTGACTGCATCTTTCAGGCGAGCCTTTGCAATCTCCGTGTCACTGAGCTTCAGCAATACTTCGCCCAGAGCAAGCATTGTTCTACATTCCAGGATTGGGTCCTTAAGCGGCTTTTTCTGCCTTGTGAACAGCCCCATGCACTGCGCGAGCAGCAGTTTTGCATCGGCGTTCTTCCCGCTCCTGGAAAGCGAGGCGGCGAGGTTTTGAGTGATTGCCAATTGCAATCTCTCGTTGCGCGGATTCATCACGGACTGCAAGTCCATGGCTTCATGGAAGCTTGATATGGCTTTTTCATGCTGTCCAAGCGTTTCTTCCACCACGCCCCTGGCATTAACAGCCTGAGCTTGCCCAGCCACACTCGATCCGGTCTTAAACAGCGGTATGGCGATATCGATGTGAGTCTTCGCCTGGTCGAGATAACCGCAAGCAATGAGCGCATGCGCGTAGCCGAGCTCCAAATTGGCTCGGGAGAGATCAGGCATGGCAGCAGTCGAGGGGAGTTTTGCTATTTCCTTGAAAGCATCTTCAAAAGTCTTCAGCGCCTGGGAGTAGTCTCCCAGCGCGTATTGGCTGTTGGCCAGGCAAGCCAGAGCGATCGGCAAACTGATCGGATTCTTGCTGTTCTTCGCCGTGGACATTCCACGCTGCGCCTCTTCAAGCGCGGCTGTGTACAGACCCAGGCTAATCATTATATTGGAGGAAGCGATGTGTTTGACCAGCGCGGCGTGCATCTCGCCTGCTTGCTCCAGGTAAGTTGCAGACGCCTGAATGAACATCAGCGCCTCTTTGAACTTGCCGATCTTTAATAGCACTCCAGCGCAAATGGCAGTCAATTGCGCAGAATCGGCGGAATTCGTGTTGCCGACTTCCGCGTAATCCTTGAGCGCCAGCTCCAGCTGTTGACCTGCCAAAATTGGGTTGTCCAAACCAAAAAAGGCCTGAGCAAGCGCCACCCGCGCCTTGCCGAGATCTTTCTTGTCTTGCGTTTCAAATAGAACTTCAACAGCATTTTCCGCCAGATATTTGGCTTTCACGTAGTGCGCATTGGAGAGGTATGTGCGAGCCATGTTGGTCAGTGCCCGTCCCTGACCTTCGGTGTACTTCATTTCCAGGCACAAGCCATAAGCTTCTTGCCACTTGATGAGCGCTTTGTCGACGACGCTTTGATTGAAGAGTTTCTCGCCTTCATCTTCAAGCTTGTGCACCCTCTCCATAAGTTCGGGAGTTTGCGCCACCTCAGGTAGAGTTGGAATTTGGTTGACCGTTCCCGGCGTCGTCAAATGGTCGATTCCTGCTGGTTGCTGTCCGGCTTCCCTGACGCGAATCGTCCCGAGTTCCCTTGGCACTGCAATGTCCTTTCCGGGCAGGATTGGCTGCGTCGGATTCTCCGCCGCCAGCGCACTACAGGTGGTGCCAGCAAGCAATGCACACATTCCACTCGTTATCAATTTTTTCATTGTTGTTTGTACCAATTCCAATTTGCGCCGCGGATACACCGCATTGCGACCTGACTGGGCTTTCTACAATTTTTGCCGCTACCGGCTGGATACCCTTGTATCTCCGCCTGCCTTGGCGGTTCTAAAGAATAAGGTATTGAACAGGAATTTACCTTGTAGATCTCACAGCTTCAGGCAAGATGGGCAAAAAATAAGGTACTCTCAGGGAGCCGATTTCTCAAAAACAGCCTCCATCAAGGGTTTTCAGCCTGAGATTAAAACACCGCTCGGCCGGCAATTTCACCGAACCCACTGGTTTGCAGGGGTTTACTGTTTTTCACGCTACATATCCCGACGTGTCACAATATAACGCCAAGGCGAAATATTTCAGACAGAACCACAGGAACCCACGACAGATAATGAAACCCCGTAGTCAAGCGATCCTGGAAGCACCTCAGAAAGAGTTTGATGTTGCCGTCATCGGCGGCGGCATCGTCGGCGCCGGACTCGCACAGGACGCCGCATCCAGGGGCTTATCGGTAATTCTCCTGGAAAAACGAGACTTTGCATCCGGCACATCGAGCAAAACGACGAAGCTCATACATGGCGGGCTGCGCTATCTCGAGCAATTGCACTTCGGGCTGACCAGACAACTTCTGCACGAGCGCGCCCTGCTGGAAAAGCTTGCGCCGCATATGGTTCGTGACTTTTCCTTCGTGCTGCCGATCCTCAAGGACAACAGGTTCTTCGGCTTCAAAGCTGAGCTGGGGCTAACTTTATATGACTTCCTTGCCATGGACGTCATCAAAGACCACCACCATTCACGGCTTTCCCAGAAACAGGTTTTGGAGTCTGCGCCCGGCTTGAGCAAAGAACAAATCGTCGGAGGATTGCGTTTTCACGATTGCATTACCGACGATGCGCGACTGGTCATGGAAGTAGTCAAATCCGCCTGCAATGCGGGCGCCACTGCTATTAATTACGCAGAGGTAACCGGATTTCATGTTGAAGATGGCAAGCTTGTCGCAATTAAGTGTCATGATTGTTATGCCGGCGGCGATATGGAAATACGCGCCAAGGCATATATCAATGCAGCCGGCATATGGTCCGACAAACTGATGCAATTGCTGGACCCGGCATGGCATCCGCGCTGCTCGCCCGCTAAAGGCATACATATAATGGTCCCGCAGTCGGCGTTCGAGACCAACACCGCGCTTTTCCTGCCAACTAAAGATGGGCGTTATGTCTTCGTGGTCCCCTGGCAGCGCGCCGTCATGATCGGCACGACCGACACAGGCTACGCCGGAGACAATGACAATCCACTGGCAAATGTCGATGAAGTCGACTATCTCATTTCGGTGGTCAACGCATACGCCGGGTCCAGCCGCATCAGGCGAGACGACGTCATCGCCTCCTGGGCCGGCTTGCGCCCGCTTGTCGGCACGCCGCCGACAGAGTCCGGCAAAGCGACAGGCAGCGTCTCTCGCGAGCACCTCATTTATGTGGGTCCGTACAAGGTTGTCGGGCTTCTCGGTGGAAAATTGACGAACTACAGGATCATGGCAGACGAAGTGCTGAGCAAGGTGTTCTCTCAACATCCAGACCTGGGCGCCAGAGCGACTCCGTCACGCACAGCGCATATAATGTTGGGAGGCTTCAGCAGCAAGCAAGAATTCCTGACCACGACCGCTCAAATTGCGGCACGCGCGCGCAAACGTGCGATCGAGCCTGCCACGCTCGATCACTTGATCGCCAGCTACGGAAGTGATGCGGACAAAGTTCTCACCGTCGTGGAAAAAGAGCCGGAACTGGCTGAAAGAGTCTGTCCGGACTTCCCGCCCATCATGGCCGAAATCCCCTTCTGCATAGTCAACGAATCAGCAATGCTTCTGGAAGATCTCCTCTTCCGCCGCATGCGCA